>CAVOEZ010000075.1:0-10543 GCA_963694355.1 Latescibacteria bacterium UBA2968
CCGATTTTCCCGCTGATCAAGAAAAAAGCCCGTCTTCTGGCCGGTGCGCACGTCGATCCAGAAACGGACACGATTTTCGGAAATCTCGATGAATTCAGGCGGCTCCTCACCCGCGAGCAAACCGGTGGGAAAGGTCTCCAGACCTTCTGCCCGGCGGGTGCCTACATCACTCCGCTCATAGATCCCGGTAGGTCTCACCAGTTCGTCCAGGAGTGGGACAATCACTTCCCTCAACCGCTCCATTCCCAGCGTATGAAACTGCACCACAAGGAAATCGTTATAACGATCGACGATCAGCCCGGGGAGGAAATCGCTTTCTCCGTGGATTAACCGGCAGGCATTCGTGGTCTTCGCATCCAGCCATTTCTTCCTCAAACCTAAAGAAAGCTTGAGACGCTCGCGAAGATACGTCTCGTCGACGCTCTGGTCCGCATCCCTGTGCAATACCCGGACCGGAATAGAGGAGGCGGGGTTGTAATACCCTCTTGCCACGAAACTTCCCGAATTGTCCAGGACATCCACGATGCTGCCAGGCTCCACTCCCGACGGGTGCGCGGCAACCGCCCCACTGAACACCCAGGGATGCCCTTCCACAATCTGGCGTTCCTTACCGCCTCTCAGCCTGACTTCCGGATAGGACAAATCAGGCATTCAGCACCTCAGCTCCAGCTTCGAGTCCACCCCCCACATCGGAATTATGGCCAATGACCGGTGAGGCCAACGCCTGATAAACACGGGGATGGATATCCAGCGGGCACGGGCCCATCAGTATTCTAAAGGGTGCGATCACGTTTATCTTTCCTTTCGGGTGCAACACTCGGTGAGGCGAACTCCAGCCACTCGGTCCAGTTCTGCTATTCAAAAACTCTCGATGCCCAGTCCTGCCGTGAAGTTACCACCTCTTCCGGATGTTCCAGACTCCTGGCAAGGTGACCCACTTGCGGACGCATGGTCGATTGTGTGGCGTCTTGATAGCGCCAGTCCATACTCCAGCGAACTTTTCTGGTCGTATTCGGCAGGCCGCTGTGGAACATCAGATTGTGAAACAGAACCACATCGCCCGGATTGGTTACGATGTCAACGGCCTGGTCGAGACGTATATCGAGCTCATCCTGCGCAATTTCCAGATAGAATTGACGCTTCTCGTGTTCTACGATTCCCAATCGATGCGTCCCCGGAATGAACTGCATGCAGCCATTCTCCACGGTGGCTGGAACCAGGGGCGCCCATACATTCACCATCCGCAACTCCTCGACTCCATCGGCTGCCTGTGCAGTATAACCGCCATCCTGATGCCACAGTACCAGCGTCCCTTCCCAGTTCGGCAACTTGGGTCTGGAAGTATAGTTCGGATATAACCGAACCTCATTACCCAGGAAAAGCTGAATCACATCGAGTAGCTCCGGATGAAAAAACAGGTCGAACATCAACTGGCCGTGCAACTCGGGACGATAGGCAGTTGGGGCGATGTTCATCAAACCCTCATACAGCGAGGCTATGCGTGTATCAAACGGCTCGCCGGAATGGAGATCGTTAATTTTTTCGCTGGCGAGGAGGTTCTGAGCATCGCGCTCGACAAGGACCTCAAGCTCCTGTTGAACTCCGTCCACAACATCCTGGTGGAAGAAATCCTTAAGGATCACATATCCATCCTCAGAAAATGCGGCCTTGATTTCGCCTTCGTCCACCGTGTCGAAGCTTGCCATATATACCCTCTTTATAGAGTCTCTAGATAGAGCCGCCTGCAATCCCTGGCGGTTAGGGGTCTCGGATTGGTGGCGCTGCAATGGTCTGCAAGGGCCTTTTCAGCCAGGGGTTCCAGCTCTTCTTCGGTAACACCCATGGCGCTCAGGCAGTCAGGAATTCCCAGAGCAACATTGAGGTCCCTGAAGAATCCGGGCAGGTCCTCACCGCACTTCAGACCAAGACGAGCGGCCATTGCATCTATCTTCTCTGGACACGAGTCTGTGTTGAACCGCAGGACAATTGGAAGAAACAGGGCATTCAACGTGCCGTGATGCAGCCGTTTACCCAACGCGCCCAATGGGTGACTCAGGCTGTGAACGGCGCCCAGGCTCTTCTGAAATGCCAGCCCACCCTGGAGTGAACAGAGCATCATTTCTTTTCTCGCATCCCTGTTCTCCGGCTCTACTGTCGCTATCCCGACCCAGCGACACCCTCGCGCCAACCCATCCAGCGCGATGGCGTCTGCGATCGGATTCTCCCGCGTGCTGCAATACGTTTCAACGCAATGTGAGATCGCATCCATCCCGGTTCCAGCGGTCAGTCCAGCCGGCATCGAGAAGGTCAACTCCGGGTCGCAAACAACGGCCGTCGGAAGCAGTTTTGAACTTAAAACTCCAAGTTTGTCACCCGATTGCAGCGTAGCCAGGGCGGCCTTTCCAACCTCGCTCCCACTGCCCGCTGTAGTAGGGACAGCCACAATGGGAGGAACCTCCTTGAGGATCCGCGCCTGACCTCCTCGCAATATCGCATACTGCTCCAGCGGACCTTCGTGGTTGACCAAAAGCGCAACACATTTTGCAAGATCTATTGAAGAGCCGCCTCCAACTGCTACGATGCCATCGCAATTCCGGCTTCGAAAAACCTCCAGCCCCTCCAGAATCTGCGTCTCCTCAGGATTGGTCTCCACGCCATCGTAAACAGGCAAATGACTCAGTCCAGTACGATCCGCGATTCCAGATGCCATCAGCCCGCTGTCGGTCACCAGAAGAGGTCTGTCCAATCCTGATCTCTTGAGGATCGCCCCCAACTTGCCGGAAACTCCGAAGCCAAAAAAAACATCATTCACATATGAAAATGTAGGTATCACAACCGCCCCAGCCGCTGCTCAATGGGATCCGGAATCCAGTCCGCCTCGATCCCCAGATCACCCAGGAGAACCTGGGCACAGTTATAACCTGAAAGTCCCGTGATATTCCCGCCGGGATGACAACAGGATCCACAAAGATACATCCCGTCCAGGTGTGCTCTGTAGTGCCCTGCTCCGGGGAATGGCCGATTGTAGCCAATTTGATCGTTGGTGAATGCACCAATCAGCAGGTCCCCTTCACGCATATTGGGAAAGCTCCGCTCCACATCTAGCGGGCTCCGGACGAACCAGTCGAGAACAGCACCCTCCAGATTGGGTGCATATTTCTGCCACTTCCCCAGCATATCCCGTCCTACATCGTTCCGCTGCTTGTCCCAGTTCGCGGCATCTCCCCCGAGGTGGTATGGCGCCTTCTCCCACATGAACGCTGTATGCCGCTCGGCGGGCGCCTGCGTCGAATCAAACTGTGTCGGACAACTGCCCCACATAATATTCGGAGGCAACTCCCCGGTTTCATGACAGTGGGCCATTTCCAGGTATCGATCGACGTGATCCAGTCCCAGAATCACCATGAACGCGTCCCTGAGATGCGGGCGCTTTTCTGCCACCCGATATACCGGAGGCTCCCTCAAATTCAGATTCAGGGCGAACAGAGGCGCGATTAAATTGTATTGGAATCCCTGTGCTTTTTCGCGCCAACTGCCAGGTAAATCATCTTCATCCATCAGTCCCAGAAAGGTCTGGTGGGGATCCAGACCGGAGGCTACGAAGTGACGGGCCCGGAGGCGTTCGCCTTGATCTGTTTCCACGCCTACGGCTTTCCCCCTCTCGACCAGAATCCGCCGCGGGGTCGTTTTTAATCTGATCTCGCCACCCCGTCCATTCACGGCACGCACAAGGGCACGCGCAAGGGCTGCAGAGCCCCCAATCGCCATTTGCGCCTTTCCGGAACTGGCCAGCAACCCTGCGATATGATGGCCGAATCCCGGACACCTCAGGTCTACCTCACGGAGCCCATTGAAAAATAGCAGGCCCGCTTGAATCACGGGGTGCTCGAACTCCTGCTGGACGAATCCCAGGGGCGAGAGTTCGCTCGCCTTCAGCAGCATTCTGCCCTCGGGCGAATTTTCCAGCAGCTGCCTCCGACGAGCGGGTGGAATTGGCGGCGACTGGGACTCTGGCACAAGGATCTGCTGAACGATAGGTAGAAATTCATCCCGCCACCTCCTGAGCGTTGCAGCGTCCCGTTCGCTGAATTCAGCAAACGAGGTGGCAGTTTTTTCGAAGTCCGTCCACCACTCCAATGCCGCGTCCTCTTCCTGCAGCAGTGCGACATTCAGTTCTGGTTCCAGATAAACCGCCCCGAGACGCTCCAGGTCCAGATCCCTGTACCAGGGCATCTGGTTCAATGCACGGTGGTAGAACGAATGGGTATTATGAAGAAACCCCGGATAACGTGGGTCCTCGATGGTCGTAAGGCCCCCGCCCGGGGTATCTCTTCTTTCTATGCACAGCACATCCAGTCCGGCACCGGCGAGATAAGCCTGCAGTACGAGACTGTTGTGCCCGGCACCTATAATGATGCCGTCGTAAACCCCTTCCTGCGACATGCTGCGAATCCTCTCACCAGTACCGCTCCACGTGTACCTCTCCCTGCTGCTTCCTTGTATGTTCCTTGAACCCTTCTTCCTCGAGCAAGGTGAGCATATCCTCACACATCTTTGGGTTGCCACAAAGGAACACTTGCGTGTTCGCTGGTTCTGGATGGTATCCCCAGGAGTGATCCAGTTGGCCGGTGGTCCATAAATCCTGCACGTAACCTGTAGGCCCGCTCCAGGCTACGGGCTCTCTGGCGGGCCTGCTGATCAGCGCCAGGTAAGTGAAATTTGGACAAAGCTGCTGCATTGTCGTCAACTCAGAGCGATAGCCCAGATCCCAGGAGTGGCGTGCGCCGTGGAGAACCGCAAACCTGCGCCCCTGGTCGGCATGCAAATGCGTCCTGAGCATACTCATATACGGAGCGAGGCCGGTACCGGTGGCCACCAGAACCACATTGGATTCCGCGGGAGCCTGTTCCAGGGTGAACATGCCGGTCACCTTTGGCCCCAGCCAGATCCGGTCTCCCATTTCCAGTGCGAACAACCTTGGCGTAAGTGCTCCGGAGCGAACGACCGTGATATAAAACTCCATGTACTCCCTTGCCACAGAGGAAGAAGCAATGGAGTACGCTCGGCGAATCAGCCTGTCCGGCTCTGTTTCTTCTTCCTCCGGATCAGACCACTCGCTTCTGGGGGCGGAGCCGGGAAGCCCCAACACTGCGAATTGCCCCGCCTCGAATTCTGGCAGATTCCACCCGTCCGGTTTCACCTGCAAAATGATGATCTCGGGAGTTATCTCTATCTTCTGCGCCACAATGGAATTGGTCTGCTCTTCTTTCGCCAAAAGATCCTCCGGCAGATTCAGCTTCAACCGCCCATGGGCTTACCGCACTCCGGGCAGAATTTTCCTTTGGAGCGGTGACCACAGGCCCCGCACGTATTTCCATCTGACTGGACAACTTTATCGGGTCCAAGATCCGATGCGGCCACCACCTCGGATACCGACTTCGAACTCCCCAGGGGTTCCAACACGGGTTTCTCTCCCCGGACAGATTCTATGGCAACCTCATCCTCTTCCTTCAATTCGATATCCACAGCCTTCATCCGAACGCCCTTGGGATCGAACATAACGCGCACCTTCGGTCGATCCATCACACTTTCGTCCACATCCGCCACGACACCCTCGCATCCTTCATACGTGCCAGATAGCACTCTCATCATGGTTCCTATGGGATAGGGCGCAACCGTTTTGAGAAAAATGTCGACCACACGGCTGTTGAGATGTGTCCCGGAGAGCTGCTTGATCAACCCGACCACCTTGTCCGGCGGCCAACCCGAACGATACGGCCTGTCGGATGCCACTGCATCGTAAATGTCCGCTACAGCAGCCACCGAGCCGAAATCATGAATCATACTCGCCTTGTTCTGACCCAGCGTGTTGTCGCCCGAAATCCCTCGGGGATAGCCGGAACCATCCTGTCGTTCGTGGTGCTGATAGGCCACATGGGGAATCAGCGTACTGGAACCGCCGAGCATCGACTTCACGAGTTCATAACCCAGCGACGGATGGGCTTTCATCCGGTCGAATTCGCCTTCATCCAGCTTGGCGGGCTTGTTCAGGATCTCGCCATCGATAAAAATCTTCCCCAGATCGTGCAGCAGACATCCAATACCGAAATCCCGAAGACGCTCCTTGCTCCACCCCAGCTTCTTGGCAAGCAGTATCGCCATAATGGTCACATCGATCGAATGCTGAAATGTATAATTATCGTGTGTCTTGATGGAATTCAGTCCCACCACCACGTCCCGGTTCATCAACTGGTCGACCATCGTATCCACATCACCGATCATCTGGTCGATCCCCTGATTCCGGGTCAAGCTTTTGAAGGTATCCATAAATTTCTTAGATCGAATATTGTGATGTGCATCCTCGATAGACATCTGCCTGAAACCTTCGGTTGCTTTCCCGATGGTTTCGAAACTGTTCGTCAGATTCTTTATCGCCTTCACGCGTGCGGCTTGAGGAATGATCTGGGGCACCGAAATATCGGCCGTATCCTTATCCTGAACGTATAGCGCAGGCATACCCATCTGCTTGAGTCTGTTGACGTAGGCAGACCGGATCGTAGCGCCCCGGGCGAGCAACATTCGATTGTGCTCGTCGTAGATCGGGTCACCTGCTTCCATCCCTTCTTCAAGCTTGTCGAGGTAGATCAGTCGCATTTATAGGATCACTTAAGGTTCGAATCCAGCATTTTGTGGAGGAACATTTTGCGCCGGCAAGTTAACGGGGAATCCTGGAATTGCGGCCCCGAATCATCGAGCAAACCCATGCCCAGGAAAAAAAACACTTACAACACCTGCACGGCGGAAGGATCAATTCAGTTTAAAACCGCTTGTGGTATAGGTGACCGACTCGTCGGGATCTAGTTTGACCACCTTCGTGTTCGGTGAAAGGAATGACACCGCATTTGAAAGGGCCTCGATGTCTGCAGGCTGGCCCTGAAGCTCGCCATAATGACATGGAATCATGATGTCGGGTCGAATAAAGCTGGCTGCTCGTGCAGCCTCTCTGATGCCCATCGTGTAAAGGCCTCCGACAGGCATAATGGCAACCTGCGGCCCATACATCTGGCTGATCAACTGCATATCGCTGAACACAGTCGTATCTGATGTATTGTAAACCGTGGTCCCATTCTTGAATCCCATTACAATGCCGCATACCGCGCCATCAGGTCTGAAATATTCATCCGGCGGTGCATCTCCCAGCGACTGGTTTGGTGACATCGAAAGCGAATGGAACGCCTGCGTTGCGGTCACCCTGACACCGGCGGGCTCGATCGTCCCTCCCGGATTCATCGGCATCGCCTGCGAGCCCAACTTCAAACCATTTTTCTCTGCTGTCACGCAAAGCTCATAGTTGCCCGCGAACGTGGCGCCGGTTTTCTTGCATATCTCAAACGAATCACCGATGTGATCGTTGTGACCGTGCGTAGCAATCACCAAATCCGCATGTTCCACATCCGAAACCCTCATCGTACAGGTTGGATTGTCATCCAGCCAGGGATCGAAATATACCACTTCTCCTGAATCTGGCTCCAGGCGAAACGAGGCGTGTCCCAGAAGTGTAATCGTGATAGATGCCATTCCGTCCCCCACTCTCCGATCTTGCTTTCTGCCTGCTCGGTTTTGATGTGTGCACTGACCCGCACATCGTTCTTCGACTCCGTCCTGCTACAGATCCACGCCCACGTTTTTCCCGGTCTCGCTGATCTGCCGCCAGGTCTCGTCGTCTACAAAAACACCCTCTTCCTCCCGCTTCGTCCTCAAGCCGTGTTCCAGATCTCCCGGCATCAGGATCTCGTTGAATCCCGGCATAAGGCGGGAACTCTTCAGAAAGTCGACAAAATCGTCGACGTCACCTTCGAACTTGTCACTCCCTGTGAAGGCTTTGATATCGATGGCCATCAGAAACACCCCGTTCCCGCCGGAGGGTGCGCCTTCTCTGCTGCAGCCACCACCGCCGAGCGCCCCGGAGAGAATATCGATAATGACTGCCAGCGCGTATCCCTTATGTGCTGAGTTTCCACCGAACGGCAAAATCGAGCCTCGTGGTGGACCATAGAAATCGTCCGGCTCGGACGCCGGCTTCCCCTCCGCATCGATCGCCCAACCCTCTGGAAGCGATTCCCCAAGATTGCGCTTCATACGAATCTTGCCTTCGGCGACCACGCTTGTGGTCATATCCACCACAATCGGGTGATCCTTCCCTGTAGGCACACCAATTGCGATCGGGTTAGGCGACATTCTCGCGTCGATTCCACCGAATGGGGAAAGCAATCGGCCGCCGCCGTGATTGTTACACATCACGATGCCGATCATCTTCGCTTCGGCTGCCTGCTCCACATATTCACCAAGCCGTCCTATATGGCTGCTGTTGAACAGTTCCACGGCAGCTATCGATCTTTGCTCCGCCTTCTCCAGAGCCAGGTCCATCGCCTGGCGACAAACCGTCTGTCCGAATCCCCAGTCACCATCCACCACGGCCGACGCGTCTGCCTCCCGAATCAAACTGATTTGGCGCCCGGGCTTCACAATGCCATCCTTCACAGCATCTACATATTGCACGACTCTGACTACACCGTGAGAATCGTGACCCATCAAATTTGACATCACCAGGGAGTGCGCAATCCGCTGGGCCTCCTCCGAATCCAGCCCCGCACCCTCAAAAATGCTTTTGCAAGCTCCCTCCAGCTTCCCAACCTCAAAAACAGGCATCTCGCCCTCCCTACACCATGGGTTCTTTACGTTTCAGGATCTGAATCGTTATTCCAAAGGGATCTCGAACAAATACCAGATGGTCTCCTGCCTCAGTAACGGCGACCTCTCCCACGGCGGTGGCCCCAGCCGCAATCAGCCGCTCCCTGTCCAAAGCAACATCCTCTGAGTAAAATGCGAAATGCAGAACGGACACGTGCATCGCTACATAATCTGGAGTTTCGAGATCATCCTTCTGATAGATCTCGAACATCGTCTTTCCTGCAGCATCCTGGAGGAATGTCATATGCGTTGGCGGGCCTCCATACCGAATGACCTTCATACCCAGATTGGCGCACCACCAATCAGTTACGCCCTTCACATCTTCTACGAGAAACGCCACGTGTTCTACGAACATCATTTCCTCCCGGAGAGTTGTCATCAACGGCATCAGTTATGTTCCAATTTCAGCGTTTCAAGATACATCACCCAGCGGGATTTCGCAAATACTCAGACCCGCGATTGTCGCACCTCGAAACCAGAGGAGGCATCTGGACATCTGTTTATCGCTCTCAATCCGTGAAGTCCAATCATCCTCCTTGGCAACCCTGAGAAATGATCTTATATTGGCGGCCTGATCGGCGAATTATTCTCGTGAACAGACAAGAGGAGATGGCATGTATCCAAATGGTGTACGCGCAAAACTCAAAGCAGGTGAAATCGTACTGGGCACAGCCCTGGCCGTACCCTCCCCCATTGTGGCGGGCATGATTCTCAGCACAGAACCGGATTTCGTCTGGCTGGATCTCGAACACCAACCCTTCGGAACTGAATCTCTGGGCGCCATCCCGGCTCTGGCAAGGATGAGGGGTGTGGCGCCAATGATCAGGGTCGCCTGGAATGACCCTGCACTGATCAAAAAGGCATACGACGTGGGTGCGGTAATCGTAATGATTCCGCAGGTAAACACAGTGGATGAGGCGAAAAAAGCCGTCGAATATTCCAGGTACCCTCCCGAGGGATCACGGGGCATTTCTCCAACCTGGCCAATGGTAACCGGTGAAGACTGGGTGAGCGTCATCAAATCTGCGAATGAAGAGACTGTCCTTGTGATACAATTAGAAAGTGTCGAGGCATTCGAAAATATCGATGAAATCGCGAAGGTACCGGGAATTGACGTCATCCTGGTGGGACCAATGGACCTCTCTGCATCCCTGGGCAAGATCACCGAAACCGGTTCGAAGGAAGTTCAGGCGATCATGAAGGAAGTTCCCAAACGCCTCGAGGGCACCGGAATCGCCGCAGGAACCACGTTGGGGGATCTCTCGGAAATCCAGGAAAAGTTGGGCTGGGGATATCGGTTTATGAACGTGGGAAACGCGATCAGCTATGGCGCGCAGACCGTGAAGCAGAATCTTGAAATCTTGCGGAAAAATCCCACAGGAGCCCGATAAATTCGAATACACAATGAATCGCCATAGTACCGTTGAGGATTCAATCCGGAAGGTCTCACGCCTTGCCATACCGTAAGGAATGAACCACTCTCAGGTCTGTTCGAGAATTGCAAGGCTTACATAGCAAATCTTACTGGAGAAGGACACCATGGCAGAACCCTTGAGGATCACATCCATCGGTGCGCATCCGGCGGACATATTCGATCAGTCTGGCGGTGCGATGGCACATCACGTGGCCAGAGGCGATATCGTCAGCTGCGTAGTACTCACCCACGGCGCCCGGGTGCATGACGCTGTAATCAGCGACCAGATGTTTCACACAGACGAGGTACCGGAAGCGGAGGAACTGAAAACTCTGATGGCCGAACGATCCGATGTAAAGGCCGAGGAAGTTCGCGCCA
>CAVOEZ010000076.1:0-10470 GCA_963694355.1 Latescibacteria bacterium UBA2968
TAGATGCGATATCTGTCCGTTTCTTCAATCACCTGCTCTGGCAACTGCAGGGTGTAGTCTCCGCCAAGCTTCACGATCTCACAGCCGAAATAGTCCTCAGGTGAAACATCTGCGGGCATGCCCTCGGTACGCCAGCGCTCTACCGTGGTCTCCCAATAAGCGTCCTGAAAGGGGACACGATCAGGAACGCCTCCTTCGAGAACGATTCGAACCCTTTCCCTTGACGTCATATGCCCTCCCTGCGCAATAGCCCATGTGCTGCCCTGGATTCCGTAAGTGCCCTTTTCCAACGGGCCAGGAATAGCGCTCCTCGCACAGAAAAAGCCACACCCCTGCGGATGCGGCTCCTTCCCGCGTGCACGATACCGTTGTGCATTGAAACAGGCATCAGCTTCCCCGTTGCAAAGGAAGCCCGGAATCAATTTATAAACCCTAAGCAGTGCTCCTATAAATTACGATACGCTACGATCTTCCCAGTGTCAAGGTCCCGGGTCAGACGGACAAACGAACTGTCCGGTGAGGCGCGATCTCCATGGTAATCAACCAATCGTCACCATCCTGGACAATGCCACGAATCTCACTGTGGCGAGAATATCCCCCTTCGCGCTTGTGATATTCCTGATCGATTTCCGGTGTGCCCTTGAAGTCACTCCCAGAAACTCGCAAGGTCAGGTAGCTGTTGACCACACCCACAGGCCAATCCCCGGCTACATCGAACTGGACAATATTTTCCTCTTTCTTGACATTTTCGATGCTCAGATTCCGTCGCATCAACTGATAATCGACCACATCATCCGGTTTAGCGGCCCAGACGTGCCCATTGGAAATCTCAGTCAATCTGGAAAATCGTTTGCCAATATCCTCTGGCGTAACACACTTGTGCGCCTGTGGCACATTCCACATTGCCAGATGAGTCGTATCCAGCAGCCACGCACCCTTTACAAATTCTAAGGATAAATTCTCGGTCAACAGATCGATCGGCCAGCTTGGCCTGGGAGGAAACGGGGCACTGGACATTCTGAAATTTCCGATCTGATACACGTCGAATCCCTCGCGATTCGGAGCGAGGAAATGATTCGCGATACAGGCGATATGGTGCTCTTTCACCATTTCGATCATTGGATCATAGTTGTATGCGTCATTGCAGAGTGCAAAGATACGGACCGGCCAATCCAGCTGATCTTCCAGGGTGTATCTGCTCCAGACCAGCTCCCTGTACATATCCAATCCAGGTTGTGTTGGATATACAAAATGGGACCATGAGTGATTCCCCACTCCCCAGCCCTTCTCCAGGAGAAATCGTAATTCATCTACGCTCATATGGAAATAGTCATTAAGCGAACTCGCGAAACAGTTGCGTTTGCGTCCCAATTGCCCGGCAACCACATTCACGTGTCCGGGGAAACCGAATGCTTCGTGAACCGGGTAGGCGTTCGCGAGGCAGTCCACTGTACCCTCGTCATAGGTGGCGGAATAGGCAAAGGGTGCGTCATTCAAAAACTGACAAATCTCGACATTGCAGTTACTCATGCTACATCGTCCTTTCTCTAACAATCGTTTACCCACGCTTGAACTGACCTACCGAACCACCTCTACTGCCACATCCGCAACAAGAAAACCGGCATCATTTCCGTCGGCTATTCCGCGAAGGCGAAGATAGCATATGCCATCGACCTCGTGCTTCAGCGCTGTCGACCCGCAATGCTCTCCATCTATCGAGAGGTCACACGAACGCTCCCGCAGATCCCAACACATCTCGAAAGAACTCCATACTCCAACATTGATCTGACCACCGGTATCCACCTGACCATCCTGATCGATATCGAACAGAAATGATGAGTTGATTCCATCCTCGGGATCGAAGGGGACAGAGAAATGGTTTGTCAACATCACTCGGGCACCGGAGAATCCTGCCCCCGCGCGAAACTGGAAGCGCAATTTTCCTGACACTCCTAGCGGAAAATTCCAAACGGCATTCGCCGGCCACTCTCCCGGCTGTTTCTCGATCGACAGCACTTTTTTTTCTGAATCGTCCGGATCAGAAATCAATCCCACACCCTGACATCCAAAGGTTGACCATCCGTCGAGGTCGCTAAAAGATTCCGAATCCTGCTCCTTCTTGTAGAGCCATTCCGGGTTGAACCGTACAATCGAAATTCTTCCTTCACCCTGGCCGGTAGTAAAAATGACATCGTCATCTGGCAGGACGGCTGGAAACGGGTAGGCGGTGCCGTGATCGCCGCCCGGAGGCGGAGGTTCGTGACGCATGGGGTCTCGCGCCACCTCTCGGTGTCCGATCCACGTCACTCCGTCATCCTCTGAAACCGCAGCGTGCAGGACGTGCCTTCCGCCGTGAGCGTAGGGAAACCGCAGACATTTGTTCCAGAGCAACACGATCCGGCCATCGCCAAGCCTTACCATTCCAACAGGGGAATCCGATGAAATCAACCGAGAGGGCGTTGGGTGACTCCAGGATATACCGTCTTCGGAGAAGGACTCATACAATCGGCCCAATTGGGTACGAATCAACATCCATACACGCCCATCCTTCATCTCCAGCACCACCGGTTCCACCCCGCCGTATAAGCCAATGCTGGGGGTATGAACTTTTAGTTCCGATGGGGACAGATGCCAGGAATCCCCTGCATCGTCCGAATAGACCAGTGTGGAACTGAGCCGACCAGCATACCAGAAGGCATCGAGTCCTTCACCTCGATCTATCCATGTACGTTCAGTCAAAAACGAAAATGGAAGCAGGATTCGGCCGTTCCGCATCTGAATCACGGAATTCAGCGCTCCCGTGTACCCTTTCCAGATGCATTTCGGGACAACCCAACCTGTTCTCTCATTCTCCGTCTTGAAATGCCAAATATCCAGCTTCCGGTCCTCGGCAGCCAGCCGCACCGCATCCTCTTCTCCGGCAGGATCGACAAAAACTCCCGTACCCCGGTCGTTGAGCAGGAACACATGGATCTCGCCCTGGTGATCCACCAGGGACTCCCATCCCCCCCACCTGCCTTCAACCATCGGTAGCGTGAGCAGAACCTCTATCTCTTCCCAACTGTTACCGGAATCCTTCGACGGTATCGCCCTCAATTCCTGCTGTGCGTCTTCCCTATTAACATATATGCTCAGAAGCGTGCCATCGGGTAGCACGATAATCCGTGGACGTTCGTTGAACTTTGCCAGAACTCTTGGATGCACGCCAGACTCCCCCTCGTTCAAAATTTGCAAAAAACGGTTGGTCTCATCACACAATCGTCCCCGGGCCCGAGATCGTATATCACCGGGTCTTTGTGATTCGATCCGGAATACGGGACAGAGCCGGAAAAAACAAATCTGTGCCCACCGGTTTCCGGTCTGGGTAGCACCCCGGACACCATCCAGAGACGACCCTTGTACGCCACCCGCGAACCGATCAGGTAGTGACAGCCCGAATCTTCAGTGTCCTCCCACTCCCTGTGAATCCATGTCAAGGTCGTAAGACCGTCTTCGGTCTCCTCATCCACTACGAATCGCCCGATTCTCAGCCTCTCAACACCGAGGGACAACTCGTACAGCCCCACTTTCTCCCGAACCTCGTCAACCGGAAAATTACACACGTGTGGATCGTTGTTAACCATCAGCGTCTCGTGAGCCGGGGGGCACCCTGCGCCGGGTTCGGGCTCTACGGTCACCACGCAACGATCGTAGTCCACGTCTCGGACAGTGCCTTTCCAGATTCCGATGCCTTCTACCTGGGTATCACCGAGACCGATACTTTTACCGGATACGCATCCCCACTGCGCGCTCCCTTCTGCGTTCAGGGAGAGAACTCCAAAGCCACCCTCCAGTGAAAGCCCTTCATCAAAACGGACAATCCCATCCTCATCGGGATTGCTGGCCACGTAGCAGACACCCTGTTCCCAGGATATCTTCAGACCCATCGCATGTTCGCATGTCGAGTCCAATCTTTCTACACCGGTTATCCTCGAATCGTTTTTGAAAGTTTCGCATACGACTGCAAAATTGCTGAGCAACCCTTCTTCCTTGCCGGAAGCCCTGTTCCTTAACAGGACATATTTGAAATGATCTGGAGCGGATGGTTTATTCGGCGGCTTCCCGGCAGCCGTAATCACCTCCTGGCAGACGCCATCGGGCACGATCATCCGCAAACGCAGCTCATTGTCCTGCCAACGGCCAGCGAACTGGCCATTCTGGGGTCCCCTCGCCACATCGTAGAGATAGGAAAACCCGCTCCCGCGGTAGGATCCGAAACTTCGCTTGCCATTTGTTCCCGGGGGACCGGGAAGCTTTGCGTGTTCGATCAGCTCGAGATCATCGTAAATGTGACCATACGGCACTTCGGGACCTGCCAGCGTGCCCTCATCCTGTGGCGTAAAAGTCAATCCTTCGGTGGAAAATGTGCCATCGAAACCGTGGAATGAATAATCGTGACCCCAACCGCCCTTGACTTGAAATTGATCGACAAGGACCTGAAAATCCGGCGCCAACTCCAATAGAGTTACGCCCCTTCGATACGTTTCGATATCGAGATAGGCACGAGGAGAAGACACCTCGATATGTTGAACTCGGGAGGTGGCCACGAACCTATCCAGCCTGCCCTCATCGCCTGTGTCCTGTCGTCGTTCATTGACGACCACGGTCACGTGGCTCACCGTGTTCTTCTCCCAAACCGGGGGATCCGGATGCTCCGCTGCATGTGTCGGATAGCCTGCATCTGGAACTACCGACTTTCCGCCGACAATAACTTCCAATCCAAGACGATCCCGGTGCGCGTGCCCTGCATTGGCGTGTCCATATTGCAGAATTGCCGCAAGCTGGTTTTCATCTCTCCCACTCCTCAGTACACCGAACCCGACCCCTCCAAGATTATCGCTTTCTTCCGGCCAACTGGGCAGATCTCCTGCTGCCGCTGAAAGCGCTTCACGGGTGACTGGTTCCTGGAAGAGATCTTCGTAAACGCGAAAGCAATTCTCCCCTGTCGCGTCTGCATCCAGGAGCGCACGTGCATACTCAGGCCAGCGATACCCTTTGAAGAAGAGTTGAACGGAAGACAGGTCGAGTTGCGGGTAGTGCACGTTGAATCCGGTATCTGCTATGGCAGGGGCCTTCCCTTTGTAGCAGGCCAGTCGGCGATCCCAGGTGGCGAGCGCCCTCACATGCTCATCCGGCAAGCGCTCCTTTCCCAGGCGCTTCAGCATCAGATCCGTATACAGCAGGTATTTGTTCCAGCATCCGGCGGAATAGCCAATTGCCACCTCGAAAGACACACCATCCCGAAAGAGAAAATTGTCCAGGGCGTGGTCCCACCCTTCCACACCGTAGGCCCAGACAGCGGTAGTGGGTCCCGCACCAGTGTATCCGGACAGCTGCCCAATTGCCCAATCCGTGAACGCCTCGTCATCCAGCACCACAAGTGCATCCATGGCCGAAGCCTGGTGCAAACCGTAGTTCCCTCGAATCATCCCGTCCCAAATATCTTTGACAGATTGCCGAACCAGATTCTCTTCAACATGCTGGATCAGTTCCCCCGGGTCTTTACCAAGAAACTCGTGCACGCCAGTGTCGTTCTGCAATGCCGGGAACAGATCGTCATACGCCTGTGCATAGAGTGCAATATTGAAGGACTCCTGAACCGCATAAAGGAATCTCCCGGTGTAACCTTTCTGGAAATTGATTCCGTACCATGACTGGGAGGCATAGTGCATTGTCGGAAAAAGTGTTGCCAACTTATCCAGAAGGATGCATCCGGTTCTACCGAACTGTTCTTCCCCTGTAATCAGGTAAGCCCTGCCAAGGTCTCGGAGTGCAGGTATAATCTGGTGCCACAAATGGAAGCAATAGTTGGCTGCGAACCAGAATTTCGGACGCCCATCTCCGGGATCCCATCCGGTTCCATCGTCAGCATATTCGCCTGTCAGAAGCGACCGATCGCCCGACTCCCGAAAAGCGGAGAAGTCGTTCGACGGATAGGACTCGCCCCCTACACTGCAGGTAACCTTCCAAGGATTCTCGAAAATATCCACCTTCCAGGGACCACCTGGAACACTGAACACTTCCTCGCCGTGCACAGGACAACCCGAAAAAGACACTTGAAAGCCTCGAAAAACATCGGCTGGAGGAGGTAATTCCTGCACGAATCGATCGTCCAGGGCTGCCCATACCTCTGCCTTGTCTATGATGCTGTCGGCAATTTCTCTCGCCTTTGGGTACAGCCCGATCTGTTTCTTCATCCTTGCAACTTCTTCTTCCGTGTGGAACGTTCGGCTGGTCTTCATCTGGATATGAACCTCGCTGTGGAATATCATTAAGTGTTAGTTGTGTCCGACATGGTAATCAGGCGATTCCCATTATGGAAACTGAAAAAGACCCCATCTTGAGAGTCTTGGCACGGAGTATTGCAGAGTGTATCTTGGACAGGAATTCTCAATGCCCAACCTCTCCACAGGACCACCAGATATATGACAGATCCAGATGACGCATTGCCAAACCCCTACCTGCGAACCCATATCGTGGCGATCGGTCCGAGTCGGGTTCCCGTGATGGAGCAGGTCTTCTGGGTAGAACTCCAGGTGTCTCCTGACACACCTCTGGACATCTCTGTCCCCGACGGCGTAACGATCCTGGACCGGTCGGGGTCTGGAGGCGACCAAACCCGAACCCGCATTTATTTGAGGTCATCCAGAGGATTCCAGGAAGGTGAAGTCTCGATCACCGGAATCCCATCCGGTCCGATCCAACTTCCACTGACAGTCCTCACCTATCGCGAAGACATCGAACTGCAAACACGAGAAATACAGGGTCTCGACGAGGCTGCCTGCAAAGGTGGACGTACCTACTATACAGATGAACTGGTCTCCTCAGGCAAAGAGAACCTGGCCTCCATAAGGAAATCCAATCTTTCGGTCGAACACCTTCGACGATTCGAGAAAACTCATTTCGGAACCACCTCGTTCGATGAGATGGACGATGAAATCTGTTTCCAGTCTCTACCCTCATGGAATATGCCGAGAGACTGCTACAGCAACTGGCCCTGTCCAGATTGCGGTGAGCGCATCTTCCGACACAGCGCGTTCTATCCATGGAAACTGGAAGCTGAGCATCCATACAGGGCCAGATGTCCCGAATGCGACAAGTTGTTTCCTTCGAACGATTATGCTGCAGGTGACCTCACGAGCGGCGATCATCCGGATGATGGATGGGGATGGAATCCCGGTACGGATGACCGGGATGAGTATGCGGGCTGGATCTCCCACTATTGCCACATGTTCTGGAAGAACCTTGGAGATAATATCCACAGGCTCACTGCCCGGTTTCTCCTGGATGGCGATCAGCGCGCAGCGCACACCCTGGGAGTGCTTCTCGCTCGAATGGCCTACGTCTACCCGGGAATGAACATGCGATGGCAGCAGGTCGATTCACAATTGCTACGACCTGGCCGTCTCCTCCTGGACGGAAACTGGGAACGCAACGACCTCCTGGTTCCAGTGTGCCGCGCATATGACGCCATTTTCGATTATCTGAACACGGACGAAGAATTGGCTGCTTTCATTGGCACGAAGGACCACACAATCTCCGGTCCCGGTGATGTGAAGGCACTCATAGAAACCTATCTCATTCAGTTGTTTGGATGGGACTGGATGCGCAGAGAACTCAGCGGTGGAAATATGGGTTCCCGGGAAGAAGACCTTGCCCAGTTCGCGGTGCTTGCGGACATGGGATCCATCAGCGAACGGTGGATTAAGGAGATCTTCACACACGCCTACAACGGAGGACTCGACCAGGGCGGTTTCGACGATGAGAATCTTACCAACCAGGTGTCCCGCGAAGGCGTCTGCTCGATTTCCGGTCTTGGATACGCCTACGGGTATCTCGCTCACAAATCGGACATGGCCGACATCCTGTCACGCGTGGAATCTCCGATTTGGAAACACCGGTGCGACCTTTACAATTCTGACCTCTACCCGAAATTTCGGGCTGAATTCGACACCTGGGTAGACCTGCTGGTTGCAGGGCAGTTCGGTCCAGGATACGGAGACAGCGGGGGCCCCGCAGGTCACAAATATCCTGCCGGAATCCCTGCGGATATCAGAACGGCCTACCGCCGGGCGTACCGCCGATGGCCGACAGACAAACTCGCGCTCGCCCTGTACAAGGCTGGAAAGGGGATTCCCGACCTGTTCGAACCCGACATCTGGCCGCAGATCGAAGCACACGTTGCCCGCCTGTCACCAGAACCAGAACCCGAGAGTCGAGTGATGGACGGTGTCGGCTTTGCGATTCTGGAATCCCGACCAAATGAACCTCTTCTTGAAGACAGGTCTGCGCTCATCCTGAGATACGGACACGCACGGGGACATCACCACCAGGACAACCTGAGTGTCGAGTTGATCGCAAAGGGCCTGAGCCTGACGCCCGACCTCGGCTACCCGTGCTGGGCACATCCTATGGGCGACACCTCTCACGTGGCGCACCACATCACCGGCATGATCGATCGCTCTTCCCAGTATCGCAACGCAATTTCTCACGGCGATCTCGAAGCGTTCTACCAGGGCAAGGGGATCGCATTCGCAGATATATCTGCCAGACCCAACGGATTCCCGAACAGATGCTACCGACGGGCGATCTGCCTGGTTGATGCGCCAGACAAGAACGTGTATGTCCTGGATATTCTCCGAATAGCCGGCGGCACACAGCGCACCTGGTGCTTCCATGGCCCACCCCAGGATGATTTCAGTTCCAGTCTCGAATTCTCGGCCACCGGGAACGACTCCTTCGACATGCTTGGATTAGGCAGGAACTGGTCGAATAATATCGTTAACGCCAAAATCTTGCCGTCAGATGATCAGGTGTGGGCTGCCTGGAGCGCACTCGACAGCAACGTGAGACTTCGGATAGATCTTCTCGGTCAACCTGACAGAAGCTATATCTTGGCCGACTGTGCAAAACCCGACATCCCGCCCATTCGATACCTGTTCGCGGAAGATGAAAACGTTGACGGTGCAAGCGAATTCATATCCGTGTGGCAGCCGTTCAAGGGCGAACCCTTCATAGACCGAATCGAGCGTCTTCCTGTTGAAAAAAATGGGACGCACGAGTTCGCGCCATTGGCTATCCAGGTCACGCTCAAGAATGGGCGGCAGGATACCCTCATGTATTCGTCAGATTCTACCTGTAATCTTCGTTCGAGCGACTTTCATTTTTCTGGAAGATTCGGATATTGGTCGAGAAAGGTGAACCAACCCTCCATTTGTCACCTCGTTGGGGGAACCACCTTCCTCAAAGGCACAGATGGGATATCCGAGTCGGAGGCTACCTACAGGTCCGGCATTCGCGATGTGGATTTCACAACGAACACCATCACAGTAGATCCCCCACTGTCCCATGACGCCGATCTCAAAGGACGCCTGATCTTCATCCTTTGTGGGAACCGAAGAATGGCCTACCACATCACGTCGGTGATGAAATCAGGCAAACGCATCAAACTCGATCTGGATCCGTTGATCTTCCGCTCCAAGATTGTGGAAACCGGCCCGCATCATCTCGTCTGTGAAACGCCGCCGCCCTTCGAGGCGTTCCGTGGCTTTGAGCCGGGACATTACGACGGGAAATTGCTGACCGATGAGCATGGCCAGGCGCAATACCGGATCCATTCGATCGATAATTGCAGAATCAATCTCGATCGGCCGGTGAATTATGAGGAATTTCCTTCAGGCGCCGATGGCAGGCGTATGGTTCGGATAATGGACTTTGGCCCTGGTGACACAGTAGAGATACAATCGGGATCTCATGCCCAAATCGACTGAAGGAGAACGTTGATGAAAGGTATGCGGTAGAATCGGATTGCAGCGCTGGAATTCTCCACCTATTTTACCCTCGAATCGGGGTCCCTAAGGATAGGGTACCGCCTCCCCTCAGTCAGGAGCTCAGATATGATCATACATAACCAGGTTTCCGATCTGATCGGCAAGACCCCCATGGTACGCCTGGACCAATTGTCCCCCGCAGGAGGCGCCACCATACTGGGGAAACTGGAATATCTCAACCCCGGGGGCAGCGTGAAGGACAGAATTGCGCTGAGTATGATCCGTGCGGCAGAGGCTTCGGGAAAACTCGAGAAAGGGATGACCATTGTAGAAGCCACAAGCGGAAACACCGGCATAGGTCTCGCCATGCTGTGTGCGAGATTCGACTACGAACTCATCCTGACCATGCCGGAAACGATGAGCTTTGAACGCCGCGCGCTGGTCAAACGGTATGGGGCAAAAGTCGTACTGACACCGGGGTCCGAGGATATGGCCGGAGCCGTAAAGAAGGCGCACGAGATCATGCAGCAGAACCCGCGTTATGTGGAGATGCTGCAATTCGAAAACCCTGCGAACCCTGAAGTCCACAGACTCTCCACGGGTCCTGAAATCCTGGAGGCGACAAAGGGAAACATCTCCGCATTTGTCACAGGAGTGGGAA
>CAVOEZ010000077.1:0-10420 GCA_963694355.1 Latescibacteria bacterium UBA2968
ACGAGATGCACGACCGGTGTCCCGTGATGGGGTGTGATTTCGAACGGACAGTCCGCGGAAATGAGGCAGGTGTCCCCTTTCTTCAGGGTGTATTGCGTCCCCTCGGATTGGATATCGGCTGCGCCTTCGATCAGGGTTGCAGCAGCGAATGAGCCATATGGCGTATGTGTGCCAGGTCCGGATTTCAGCGTGAACTTCTCCAGGGAGAAATGTTCGGTCTCGAGAAGCAGCGAATCCGATTCATTGCGTGTGTCGCGAATTTCCGGGGCAGACTGAAAGTCTATGACTTCGAGGGCCTGGCCGGTGTGAAGCTCACGTGGTTTCCCGTCTAGACCCGGACGGTCGTAGTCGTGAATTCGGAATGTGATGTCGCTGGACTGCTGGACTTCGTAGATCATGACACCCTGGCACAGGGCGTGCACCGTTCCCGGCGGGAGATAGACGAGGTCACCAGACTGAACTCCTTTGTATTGGATGGTATCTCCAACCTTTCCCTGCAGTATCGCCTGCTCGAACGCCTCCCGCCCAATGCCTTCCTGCAGGCCCAGCGCAATCCTTCCTCCGGCGGAATGAAGCACATACCAGGCTTCCGATTTACCGAACGTACCGAGCCCGTTTCTAGTGGCGTATTCATCGTCCGGATGGACCTGGATGGAGAGATCCTGACACGCATCCAGGAGTTTGATCAGGAGTGGGAACCGCCCGCCGTAACGCTCTGACACAGCTTTGCCCAGGAGCCGTTCACCGTAGGTGTTTACGAGGGCTCCGAGCGTGAGACCGGATGATGGGCCGTAGGCGCACTCGCTTTCCAGTTCGGGCAGCGCAGACACCTCCCAGGATTCGCCAAATGGCCGACCCGCTGGAAGCGGTTTCCCGAAGCGTGTTTCCAGGCCGCGACCACCCCAAACCATTTCACGAAATCCAGGTCGCAGCGGAAAGAGGGTTGGTTCACTCATAGTGGAAAATACTTTCCTGAAAATTAGCAAGCGAAGGTCCCATATGGAGAGAAAGATAGGCCCGCGTTCAAGGGATGTCAAATATCGGTCAGACGGTCGATTTCGGGACCGATCCGGTCTCGATTTCCGCTTGCGATCACCTTGAGGCGGCGTTAGGTTGTAGACAGTATTGGACGAAACTGACAAACATTGAGCCACCACGACAAAAGGAGCATGAAATGATCAAACTGGCAACCATGACCAGTGTGTGTCCGGACTGGACGCTGGATGAGGTGATCGAGGGGATGAAACGCAACGGGTATACCGGTTTGGAACCGCGAATCGGGTGGGGCCACGCTTCCGGAATCGAGCTGGAGATGTCCGCTTCAGACAGGGCATCTCTACGAGGTCGATTCGACAAGGAAGGACTTGAAATCTGCTGCGTTGCGACGGGCGCAAAGTTTGCGACGGCCGATCCGGGTGAACTCGACAAGACGATCGAGGAAGCCAACGCCGGAATCGATCTGGCTGGCGACCTGGGCGCCCCCTATTTGCGGACGTTTGGAGGCGCTCGAGGTGGCGGCGAATTCAACGGGATTGTTCACCGGACTGTGGAGGCCTACAAGCGGGTTATGGATCACGCCGCAGAACGAAATGTAACGGTGTTGTTCGAGACGCACGATGAGTGGTGTGTTTCCGCACAGGTTCGTGAGGTCGTGGAGCGTGTTTCGCACCCGAATCTGCGCGTCCTCTGGGATCTGATGCATCCGGCGCGATTCATGGAGCGCCCTGCGGAGACGATGGCTACTATCGGTCATTTGACCGCACACTTGCACGCACACGACGGATTGTACGAGACGCCTGAAGGACGTATTACGACTGTTGGACTGGGCGAAGGCACCATCGATCACGGGACGCCCCTGCGACTGCTCAACGAAGCGGGATTTGACGGGTATTTCTCGCTCGAGGTGATCCACGCCGTTGGCAGCGATCATGACGCAGATGGCGTTCTGGCACAGTATGCCGAGGCATTCAAGAAGATCACTAAAGGATTCTAGTATTGGGACCCGCGAATTCCTTCAGGGATTCGCCGGCAGATGCCGGTCCCTCGATACACCCTCCTTCGCTGCTTTGCAGCTGCGGAGGGCACTCGGGAAAACGGTGGCTCTTCGTAGCGTTTTGATGGAAAACCCAGGACAGCTACACGATATCAAAATTTCGGAATGGAGTGGCGCTTGAATCTGCTTGTTCTTTGCAGTGATACCTTCCGTGTAGATCATCTCAGTTGTTACCGGGACGATTCTCCGGTCAGGACGCCGAATCTGGATCGACTTTCGGATGAGGGGGTCCGTTTCGATTCTGCATTCGGCGAGGGCACACCCACCTTGCCCGCTAGGCGGGTGTTGTATACCGGCCGACCGATATTCCCGTTTCTGTGGGCCCCTCAGAAGTGGGACCGGGTAAATCTTGCGGGATGGCACCCGCTGTTCTACGAGGATGTGACACTTGCTGAATGGCTCGTTGAACGAGGATATACCACCGGTTTGATCAGCGATCTGCCCCACCAGTTCAAACCGGGGAAGAATTTTCATCGGGGATTCCACCAGTTCAATTGGGAACGCGGTCAGGAGATGGATTATCTGGTGGCGGGGCCTCGGGACGAAGTGCCAATCGAGAAATTCGAACCCACCGGGAAGGCGAACGCACTGTTGACCCAGTTCCTGATGAACAGTCGGGACTGGAAGGATGAAACCGACTGGTGCAGTGTTCGGGTGCTCAGAAAGGGGAGGGACTTTCTGAAGCAGAATTCAGGTCAGCAGCCATTTATGCTCTGGCTGGAATGTTTCTTCCCGCACGAGCCCTGGTTCGCTCCGAAAGACCTGGTGGAGAAGCACTATGAAGGAGATGGCCACGATGGCGTAGAGTGGATCTTTCCACCGGGTACCACGGATGAGATGAGCGAGAATCAGGTGCATCGGGTAAGGGCGCACTACCGGGGCCTGTGCGAACTGATTGACCGATGGTTCGGCAAGCTGATGGAGGTGGCCGAGAACCAGGACCTGCTCAAGAATACGATCGTGGTTTTCCTGTCGGATCACGGAACGATGATGGGTGAGCAGGGCCAACTGCACAAGGGGCCCGATCGTCTCAGATGGCAATGCACTCAGGTGCCGATGTTGATTCGGCACCCGGATGTTACCACATTTGGAGGACGAGTCGTTCCTCAATATGTGCAGCATCAGGATTTGATGCCCACGCTGCTGAGCCTGATGGATCAGGAAGTCCCGGATCGTTGTACAGGTACCGATCTCAGTGCGATGATGAGGGGAGAAGCCTTCGAAGACAAGGAATTCGTGATCACCGCATTCGGGAACTATGCGAGTGTTCGCTCGCGCAAATGGAATTATCAGACGCCGTGGGTCCAGAACAACTGGGAGGAGATGCCTGAAAATCGCCGAAAATTGTCTTCTCCACAATTGTACGACCTTGAGGCCGATCCGGATGAGTTGTCCGATGTGGTGGCAGACCACCCCGAGATCGCAGCAGACTATCATCAAAAGCTGATGGCACATATCGAGAATAACCGAACATTGACCAGGGGATCGCTGGAGGTGGGTGACTCGGCGTTTCACGAGGTGCCCCTGTTCGATCAATCACAGCTTTAGCAAGCGGTTCCGGCGGCGGTCATTCCGGAGCACATAAGCACTCGAACCAAGGAGGATAAGATGGCGAAGAAACTGGGCGTGCTTGTTCACGGTGCGGGGTGGGTTTCAACCCAGCACATTTCTGCGTTCAACAACAATCCGCATACAGAGGTGGTCGCTGTTTCCAGCCGAAAGCGCGCGAGCGCACAGGCCAGGGCAGACGAAGCGGGTCTGGAGAATGTGGGGATCTATACCAACTATCAACGGGCGCTGCAGCACCCGGGGGTGGATATCGTTTGTGTGTGTACGCCGCAAAGGTATCACGCGTCCAATACGATTGCTGCAGCCGAGGCCGGAAAGCATGTTGTGATCGAAAAGCCGATCGCGAATACCCCGGCGGAAATGCGGGCGATGCAGCGGGCGGTGAAGAAGGCCAAGGTGCGCACCAATGTCAGTTTCGTTCTGCGCTGGAATCCGCTTTTCGAAACACTCAAGTCGATGATAGCCGAGGATACAATTGGTGATGTCTACTATGTGGAGACCGATTACCAGCACGATATCGCGAGCTGGTGGACGGGCTGGGACGAAGCCAGGAAGAAGCGCACAGGCGTTAGCGCATTTGTTACCGGCGGCTGCCACGCGATTGACGCGCTCAGGTGGTTCGCCGGAAAAGGTGAGTTCGAGGCCGCAACCCCGGTGGAAGTGTTTGCCTACTCAGGTGGCTTCCGGAAAGGTCTGAAGAAGGAGTTCGACTATATCCAGAACAAGTGGGTCGACGGGCTTCCTCTGGAGTATGACGATCTCGAGGTGGCACTGGTGAAGTTTTCGAACGGGGCGGTCGGCAAAGTGTCGGTCAATTACGGGTGCATCATGCCGTATTCCTTCCCGCTCGAAGTTTTTGGAAACAAGGGCACGATCAAGGACAACAAGGTGTGGTCTCACAAGTATCCCGGGCAGAAAGACTGGGTAGAGATTCCTTCGATACTGCCCGACAGCGCCGATGTGAGTCATCACCCGTTCCAGGGGCAGATGGACCACTTTGTGGAATGCATCCAGAAGCGCAAGGAGTCGCACGCGAACCTGGACGACGCGATTGTAACACACGAAGTCGCTTTCGCTGCGCTGGAATGTTACAAGACGAAGAAGCCCGTAAAGCTTCCTTTGAAAAAGAAATGAACGGCTTCGGGATCCCGGTGATCTCCCGACCGTTTTCAATGTACTATCCGGAGGTGAATTGATGGCCAAGCGGAACCTGGTTTTATTCGGCGTAGATAGTCTCTGGGCCGACCATATGAACAGTTATGGTTATCCGAAGCTGACCATGCCGCACATCGACAAGCTGGCTTCGCAGGGCGTGCTGTTCGAGAGGAATTATTGTCCGCACGTACCTACGACGTCCGCTTACGCCTCTATGCTTACCGGTATGGATTGTTTCTCCACGCAGGTGGTGGCATTGAGGCACAAGGGCGGGTTGACGGAAGATGTGAAAACCCTGCCCGAGATGCTTCGAGGCGCGGGATATGATACGACTTGTGTGGGATTCACAGGGAATCCGAGTTCTCGTGGATTCGATAATTATCTGGACTACAAGGCGTGGGGAAGCTGGGAAGAAAATCCGCTGCGGAAGGCAGAAGGGTTGAACGATGTCGCCATTCCTGAACTCGAGCGAATGGCCTCGGGCGACAAGCCGTTCTTCCTCTTTTTGAGACATATGGATCCCCACTCTCCGTATCTGCCGCCGTCACCATTCAACAACATGTTTTATACCGGCGATGCGTTCGACAAGTCCAACAAGTCGATGGATCCGGTGTTCAAGTTCAAACCGTTCAAGAACTTTTTCAAGAGCTGGATGCCCCCGGGCGTAACTGATGCCGAGTACATCATTGCGCTCTATGATGGCGCACTGGCTTATATGGACGCTTGCATTCAACAGATCTTGAACCGTATCGATGAACTGGGCCTCGCGGACGAAACGCTGGTTGTCTTCAATGGCGATCACGGTGAAACGCTGATGGATCATGATTGTTATTTCGATCACCACGGGACCTATGACTGCACGCTCCACGTTCCGCTGGTGATGCGATTGCCCGGGCGACTGCCTGCAGGAAAGCGCGTACCTGGATACACGACGCATCAAGACCTGGTCCCAACCGTTCTCGAGCTTCTGGGTGTTCGCCCGAAGATCAAATTCGACGGGCGCAGTTTGATGCCGCTGATCAATGGCAAGCGCGATCACAATGACACGGAGTTTTACATCACCGAGGCAACGTGGATGCGCAAACACGGGTGGCGGACACCTGAGTGGAAACTGATTGTGGCGCTGGAGCCGGACTTCCACTTTAAGCCCGAGGTGGAGCTGTACAATCTGGTGACGGACCCTGGCGAGAACAACAATGTGGCTGACAAGGAGCCCGAAGTGGTCAGGATGTTGAAGGCCCGGATGGAGGCCTGGATTGCCAAACGGGAGAAGGAAGTGGGGAAGCCCAATCCGATGTTTACGAATCTCAACTGGCACGGTACGGACTGGGATGGCCCGTTTCCTGATTCGAAGACGGCGTATAACAAAATCGGCATCGGGTCTGTGGCCAGGGCAAAAACGCTGCAGGCGAGGGATGCGAAGAAGGGAGCAAAGAAGGTGAAGAAGGCGACCAAGTCCAGGAGCAAGGGACGGAAGTAAGACCCTTTCGACAGGAGAGTTGATGGAACACGCACTTCCGTATCTTGAAGTCTCCGGCGGTCCAGGCGAACGAGGCCGTGCTCACGGCGAGGTGTTCCGGGACGAGATCCAGAACTTGCTGCCCGCCTATTTCGAATATCTGGATTCGGTGAGCAGGAGTTCTGGTGTTGAGCCGCTGACGAAGACCCGGGCGCTAGAGATATCGGCTACCTATCTGGAGCCGACCGAGCGGTATGCACCTGATCTGATGGTCGAGGCCCGGGGGATCGCCGAGGCAGCGGACGTTTCATTCGAGGAGCTGTTCTGTCTGAATGCGTTTCTCGATATGTTCGATTTTCTGTCTCCTCCCTTCGTGCAATCGGGCTGCACGTCCTTGATGGTTCCCGGGAATCTGAAAGGTGAGGGGGCCCTGATTGCACAGAATTACGATTTGCCTGCCTATTTTTCGGAGGCCGCTATCCTCCTTCGAGTTGTAGATTCAGACGTCCCCTCTTCGCTGTTCTACACGAACGCCGGAATGCTGGGCTGCAGCGGTATGAACGAGCTCGGCATCAGCGTTGTGATCAACAATCTGGTTCCGTCGGATTCTGGTCCAGGTGTTCCCTACCCTTTCATCATCCGGAAGGTTCTGGAAACAGAACGTATCGGTGATGCGATAGACGCAGTGGGAGCGGCGACCCGGGCATCGGGAATGAATTATGTGCTGTGCGACAAGCACGGGGAAATCTATAGCATCGAGTCTTCTGCGAGAGATTACGAGGTGCTGGTTCCGTTCGACGGTCCAATGGCACACGCTAATCACTATCTTGCCGAACGTCTGAAACCTTTGGAGTGCAGGGCGTGGAGTCAGCGCGGACAGAGTATTTTGCGGTGGGGTCGCGCCACGCGGCTGCTGAAAGGGCATGGTTCTCTGGAGCCGGAGGACCTGAGGGAGATTCTAGGGGATCGGGTAAATGCCCCGATCGGGATTTGCAGGAAAAATGTGAACGGTTGCGGCGAAACGATTTGCGGCATTGTGCTGTCCCCGCCGGAAGGCAAGGCCTGGTTCGTTCGGGTGCCCTCCGAAGACGAATGGGTGGCGTATGGTGTGTCCAAAGAGACGCGTCCGGGCGAGGGTGCGGAAAGCACGAAGCGAGGGCGTTATGGGTTCGGTTAAATCGGTCTATATGATGACGGATATGGAGGGGGTCGCCGGTGTGGATGACTGGGATCCCCGACACTACGAGTATGCCAACGAGGCAAAGGGTGTCTACGAACGATCCGAGATTCAGCGGCTGCTGACGGGAGAGGTAAATGCGGCAGCCGAAGGCCTTTTCGCGGCAGGTGTCGAGGAGATCCTCATCAACGATGCCCACGGTGCGGGCAGAACCATTTTGCCGGAGGAGTTGATCCCCGGGGTGAAGATTGGAAGGGGTAAGGAGCGACCTTCCTGGCTGATCGGTATCAGAGGTGACTTCGACGCGCTGGTTCAGGTGGGGATGCACGCAATGGGGGGCACGCCTAACGCGTGTCTGGCGCACTCGATGAGTCGAGGCGTGATCTACAGGGTGAATGGCCGGGAAACCGGAGAGATGGGGATGGCCGCGTATTTGGCCGGCGAGTTGGGGATCCCCTGGATTTTTACTTCGGGAGATTCCCACGCCTGCAACGAATCGGAAGCGTGGGTGGACGGAATCGTGACGGCGCCAGTGAAGGAAGGGCTTTCCGAAGTGAGCGCCATCCACCTTGCCCCGGTGGACGCACGAGCGCTCATTCGGAAACAGATTCAGATTGCGGTGAGCCAGGCTGGAAATTGCTCGCCTCTCACTGTGTCGGCCCCGGTGACGATGGAGATCGAACGGGAAGAGCCCTGGCCGGCGAAGATCAAGGCGAGTGCCGAACGGGTAGACGCCTTCACCGTTCGGTATAAGGGCGACAGTTTCTGGGAAGTGTTTCACGACGGCTTTTACGGCAAACCGGATTTTCCAAAACCTGAGTGACGAGATGACTCAGGAACAGGCAGGGTGATTAGACAATGAATCCTACTTTCGAAAAAATGTTCAGGGCACCCTATTCCGTTCCCAACGGAATCCAGGACACAGCGGACGGGATATGGGTGGCAGACCAGGTGAGCGACCGGCTCGCACTGATGCGAAAAGGGGAGAAGGACGAATACGGTGTGCTCTGGATGATTCGGGAGATCCCTACCGAGTCTTCCAACACGAGTGGACTGACCCTTGGTGACGGGGCGCTCTGGGTGGCGGCGAATGGAGACGGCTCCAAGTGGCGCGAGGCGAGACCAAGCGACGCGAAATCCGGCGAGATTCTCAAGGTGGACCCGGAAACCGGTCACACGCTGGATCGCTTCGAACTTTCAGGTGGGGGCGGCACGCACGGGGTCGAGTACGACCCTTTCGAGCCAGGCACGCTGTGGTTGACCACCCTGAAGAGCCAGACGCTGACGCAGATTCGGATTTCCGATGGGGCTGAGCTGCGCGTTCTCCCTTTGCTCTACGGCAGGGCGCACGGCGTGGTGAGGGTGGAAGATGGCATCTGGGTGGTGCACACGGGTGATCGGGTGATCGTGAAGCTGGGTGTCGAGGGCGAGGGAGAGTTGGACCGGATCGATGTCCCGCTTCCGAATCCAGAGCCTCACGGGCTGTCTGCTTGCGATGACGGTTTTTTTTATTGCGACGCTACATCCGGATGGGTGGTAAAGATCAGGTGCGACGTTTGACATCGAATTGAGGGCCATAACGGTGGACAACAGATCCAGGGGACAACTGCTCAAGGAACGGGAGGTGCTGCAGGGGCGCGTCGATCGGCTGGAGTCCGCCAATTTCGCCCTTCGCAGATTGAGTGTGGCGCCGGACCTGGAGAGTCTTGGTGAGGTGTTCGAGGCGTGCGTACGCGGCACGATCCCTTTCGATATTACTTCGGTTTCGCTTTTACGAGGAGAACAGGAGTGGGAGCACCTGCAGACCGGAGAGGTGGTCACGGCTCCCGGACCGATTGGGGAAGCGGGCTCCGCGACAGACTGGGTAGTCAAGCATAGAGAACCGCTCTTCAGGCGGGATATCCTCGAAGATTCCAGATTCCGGGTCAGTGACAGAACCAGAGAAAGCGGAATACGCTCAGACATCATTATTCCGCTGATTTCGAGAGGCGAAGTGGTTGGCACGCTGAGTGTAGCCAGCACAACCCCGGGTGCTTACGAAGATCACCATTTGGAATTCCTGCTCCCTCTGGCGGACCAGATTGCGGTGACTGCAGACAACAGGCAGCTATACCGGGAGCTAAACGAAGCGTATCGCGATTTGAAAATGATTTACGACCGGGCTTCCGATCTGATCTGTTTGATTCGTGTTGAAGATGACGGATCTCTGGTTTTCGCTTCAGTGAATCAAACATTCCTTCAGACCACAGGGCTTTCTGAGTCGGCGATCGTGAACAAATCTCCTGGTGATGTATTGGAGGTGGATACTGCCAGAGCGGTTGTCGAAGAGGCAAACGCGGCGATTCAGAAGGGGATACCGGGACAGATTACGATTACGCTTGAGGCGCACGGGGCTTCAAGCAATTTGGAACTGGCACTCACACCTGTTATCGATGATACCGGAACATGTACGCACTTGCTGGGTGTCGCTGTGGACGTGTCCCGCCGCTTGCAATCCGAGCGAGAGATCATCCGCCTGGAGCGACTTCACGCACTGGAAGAGATGGCGAGAGGGGTCGCGCACAATTTCAACAATATTCTGGTGGGTGTGCTGGGATACGCGCAGCTGATCGAGATGCAGAGTAACGACGAGAATGCGAAAGAGAACGCAAAGGAGATCATTGAAAGCGCGCTGCGAGCAAAAGACCTTGTCCAGCGGTTGAATCTCTCGGTGGGCAGAGGAAACGATATTCCACCGCACAAGATCGACAATTTCAACACGATCGTGCAGCAGGTTATCGAAGATACCAGCCCCAGGTGGAAGGACGAGGCGGAGGTGGACGGGATTACGATACAGGTGGAAACCGAGTTCCACGATGTGCCCCCGGTCGTTGCGGATCCTGTAGGGCTGCACCACATTCTGGTTCATCTGATCACAAACGCTGCGGACGCACTGGTCGAGGGCGGTACGATCAAGATTTCAACTGGCCAGAGAGAACAAATGGTTCAGCTCAAGGTCGAAGACAAC
>CAVOEZ010000078.1:0-10393 GCA_963694355.1 Latescibacteria bacterium UBA2968
CTTCACCCCGCTTCAGGTGAGGGACAGCTCCCTGAACCCACAATGGATCAGTGTCGCGAGGCGAATGACTACAACCTGCAGATGCGAGAGCGTTCTCCGGACAGATTCATTCCATTCTGTTACGTCAACCCGATGTATCCGCAGGAATCCGTCGCCGAAATCGATCGCTGCGTTGAAGGCGAGCAAATGTGCGGCATCAAACTCTGGATCGCCCGGCGCGCCACCGATCCCGGACTGGATCCCATTCTCCAGCGTTCTGTCGAACTTGGGATCCCTGTGCTTCAGCACGCCTGGGACAAGACCACGGGCAACTTGTCCGGCGAACCCTTTCCCCAGGACGTCGCACACCTGGCGAAGCGCCACCCCGAGGCAAAAATCATAATGGCTCACCTGAACGGATGCGGACTTCGCGGCGTGGAACACGTAATCGACTGTCCGAACATCACCGTGGACACCGGCGGCGGCGATCCCGAGGCCGGAATGGTGGACACCGCCGTCAACGCCCTGGGAGGAAAACGTGTGGTATTCGCCTCCGATCTCCCTGTTCGCCTTCTGGGTCAGTGCCTGGGCAAGACACTCGGCGCCAATATCCCCGAGCAATTCGTCAGAGACATCCTCTGGAACAACGCGGCACGTCTGCTCCCCGAGTGGGCCGGTGTCAAACCCATCTGAGCACCTGAAAGAAAAATGATAAGACTCGCACTTATCGGCGCAGGGAATCACTCGGGGCTCAATCACGCGCCCGCCCTGGGGAAATACGCCGTTGATCACCCGGACCTTCTGGAGCTGTCCGCCGTCTGCGATCTCGACCGTACAAAGGCCGAGTCGTTCGCCGAGCGACACGGTTTCCAAACCGTCTACACCGACTACCGGAAAATGCTTGATAAGGATAACCTGGACGGGTGTGTTTGCGTAATGCCGATCGCTTTGATCACCGAACTTGCAGAGGATCTGCTCAGACGTGGGGTTCCCGCAACAGTTGAAAAACCGATGGGTGCCACGCTCACCGAAGTCGATCGACTCGTTGCCACAGCCCGGGAGACCGGCACTCCGAATATGGTCTCGGTCAATCGCAGATTCGAACCCCTGCTCCGAAAGGGAATCGACTGGTCGCGTGAACAGGGTCCTCTGCGATTTGTCAGGGCCTCCATCCTTCGCCACCGGAGACAGGAAGATGGATTCATCTCCGGCACGGCCATTCACTGTATCGACGCACTGCGGGAAATCGGAGGAAACATCACAGACCACCGGATTCATATCCACAAGGCCGAAACCCCGTGGTTTCACATCGACCTCACCTACGATTCGGGAGCTGCGGCTACCCTGGACGTTCTGCCAACGGACGGCAGCGTGGAGGAACGATACGAACTCTTCGGAGAAGGTTATCGGGTGGACGCACGGGTGGGCCCTTCGGAACGGCCCCGCCTGCGCTGCTGGCTGAACGGCGAAGTGGTCGTCGACGAATCTCCCCCGCCAGACCAGCCCCCGTTCATTCGCCGGGGTCCCTACAGCGAAACACACGAATTTGTAACCGCGCTCTCCAAAGGGCGCAGCCCCTGGCCCTCGATCGAAGAAATCTACCCTTCAGTCCAGCTGGCGTATCAACTGGATCCGCACAAGTAGCGCACCAGGAATCCAATTCCGATTATGCCACAAGCCAACGCAATCCTGATCTCCGACTTCCGTGCCGTTGAGGGGGTCACCGACACGGCCAATTTCATCCCCTACGAGCGTGACGGGAATCGTGGTTATTTGCTCCGAATCAACGGTACGCCCGCCCGACCGGTGACCCTCCCCATTTCCGTTCGGGGGTGGCACGAGATCCATATTGGATTCCTGGGGGCCAGCAGTCTCCGGATCCGGCTCTCGACAGACCCGGTCTTCTCCTGGGTCGAAAGCTCGGTCAGCTGGACCCGCAAACCCAACGAAGGAGAAGAAGCCTACTGGCGAACGGCCGATCTCACGGGCGAACACATCGAGTTCCTCCCTCAGCTCCTCGAGCGCCGGCACGACCCGAGGCATTCCCAGATCGCCTATCTGAAACTCGTCCCGATCCAGGAATCGGCCGTACGAAAACAGTCTGCCGATCGCCGGCCAACGCTTACGGCGGGCGCCGTGATCGACGGTCACGAAATGTTCGGCGCTCACGGTCCCACGTCGCCCGAGGAAATTCGCGCACTGGTCGACCCGTTCATCGACAGCGACTTCCGCCGCATTCACTTTGGCTGCACCGTCACCACAATGAGACTGGCCTACCTCTCGGAAATCGGCTATCATCTGGGCCAGGACCAGCCGCTCCACAAACTCAATTCCGACACGAATCGTCGCTGCGCCACCACCTTGCTCACAGCTAAGGAAAAAGGATATGATCCGGTCGATATCCTGATCGATCACTGTGAAAAGAACGATCTCGAACTCTGGACCGACTTCAGAGTTCAGCAGGACTACGCCTACGACTACGCCGGCGGATTCGGCTACGACTTCAACTCCCCCTTCACCGAGGCGCACCAGGACTGGCGCCACGTGAACCGCCACGGTGAGATCTCCAGTCACCTCTTCAGCCATTTCCACCCCGGTTGGGAACAGTACAAACTGGACCTCCTGGCCGAACTCGCCCGAAAAGGTCCCGCGGGCATTCACCTCAACCTGATGTGCGAAATGAACGCCATCTGGGACTTCGAACCCGCCGCGGTCGATCGCTTCAGGGATGAGTACAGAATGGACCCCACAGAAGACACCGAACCACCGCAGGAGTGGTACCAATTCCGCTGCGACCACCTCACCGAGTTCATCCGTCGCCTCAGAAATCAGACCCACGAAATCTCCGGGGAACTCGGCAAACCGATCCCACTCGCCGTCCAGGTCTCGGGCGACTGGTCGATCCTCAAACACAACAAACTGGTGATGGCCGTCTCCCAGAATTTTTTCGCCGGATTCGATGTCCCCAGGTGGGCGCGCGAAGGACTGGTGGACATCATCTCACCCTCATTCCGTCGAACTTACAAACCGATGTTCCTCGAACACTTCTACGATGATCTCGGTGACGCGAGACAGAATATCAAACTCATCCCATCCATCGGCCAACACGACAACGCCATCTTCCCCAGGGGATACGAATGGAGCAAGTATTTCACTGACGAGGGCAAGGACGCCACGGACCTCATCCCCTTCGGCGAGCTCGACGTCTGGCGTGTCCCTCCGCGAAGCACACGACCTCTACCAGCAGGGTGCAGACGCGGTAAACGTCTGGGAAATGGGTCACGCACACGTTCGCCTCGCCCGCTGGAACATCCTCAAACACATCGGCAACCGCAAAATGCTCGCAAAAGAATTCGGCACGCGAGTGGGCGGATTGATGGGCGCGCCGGAGCACCCGTTCAAGCTCGAGATTGATAATCCTGGGTGACCACTACCCTCACTCCGTAACTTCGAGCGAAGTCGAGAAGCAACGATCACCCGAAATTTATACCTCTGGTTGACACCTTGGCCCGGATTGTCCACCTTTCCACTAATATTCCGTCCGGACTCCGGACTCCTTTTCAAGGATTTTTCCTGACACCTTTTTCACCCGAGCGGAGCAACGTCTTCCCGATTCTCGCCTCACTCAGGCCCCCGGACTTCGGACGCTTTTTAATTAATTTGACCTGACGGCCTTTTCACCCGAACGGAGCAACGTATTCCCGATTCTCGCCTCCATTCGCCCCCCGGACATCGGACTCCGGACGCCTTTTCTTTTGTCTTTTTGGACGCCTTTGCATTGATTCAACCTGACACCCTTTTCACCCGAGCGGAGCAACATATTCCCGACTTTCCCCTCAATCAGGCCCCCGGGCATCGGACTTCGGACTTCGGACGCTTTTTAATTAATTTGACCTGACGCCTTTTTCACCCGAGCGGAGCAACGTATTCCCGATTCTCGCCTCCCCTCGGCCCCCGGACATCGGACCTCGGACGCCTTTTCTTTTATCTTTTTCTTACGCCTTTTCAATGAATTGACCTGACTCCTTTTCTCATCTCTCTACCGCACTCAGGCCCCCGGACATCGGACTCCGGACGCCTTTTCTTTTATCTTTTTCTTACGCCTTTTCTTTGGACTCTAAATGAATACTCCCGCTCGCCTAACCGAAGGCCCCGTCCTCCGATCCCTTGCCGCGCTCACTTTCCCGATGCTCGGAGGGATCTTCGCCGTAATCGCATTCAACTTTGCCGACACTTATTTTGTTGCTCAACTCGGCACGCGCCAACTGGCCGCGATGAGCTTCACCTTTCCTGTGGTAATGGTCCCGATCGGGATCGCCTTCGGACTCGGCACGGGGACCACCGCCGTCGTCTCCCAGGCGATCGGCCGCGGCGATCGCTCCACCATCAAGCGGCTCGCGTCGGACAGCCTCTCCCTCTCATTTCTCACCGTGCTCTTTTTTTCGGTCATTGGAATGCTGACGATTGATCCCCTGTTCACACTCCTCGGTGCGCCTCCGGATATCCTGCCGCTCATTCGAGACTATATGATGATCTGGTATCCGGGAATGGTCTTCCTCGTCGTGCCAATGGTTGCCAACGCCAATATTCGTGCGTCAGGAGACACCAAACTACCGGCGCTGATTATGGGAATTGCGACCCTCTTCAACATCATCCTCGACCCGATTCTCATCTTCGGCTGGTACGGTGCACCAAGAATGGAACTCCAGGGGGCAGCCCTTTCCACCGTAATCGCACGGGGAGGCGCAATGATAGGCGCCTTGCTCATACTCCACTTCCGAGATCGCCTGATCGATTTCAGAACGCCCACCCTGAGAGACGTCTGGAATTCGTGGAAGCAGATTGGCCACATCGCCATTCCCGCTTCGGCCACCAACATCCTTCAGCCGATCGGACTCGCCGTGGTGACCAGGATCATCGCGGTTCAAGGACCCGCCGCAGTCGCAGCGTGGGGAGCCGGCTCCAGGGTGACCGCCTTCAGTCTGATCCCCGTGTTCGCCCTCTGCTCCGCCCTCGTCCCCTTTGTCGGCCAGAACTGGGGCGCGAAACAGTTCGACCGCGTCCATCTGGCAAAACGCTACGCCCACAGATTCGCGTTCGTCTGGGGCGTTCTCGTAGCAGCCGCACTGCACTTCTTGGCCAGCCCGGTTGCCGCTTTGTTCAGCACTGAACCCGAGGTGGTCAGCGAAATCATCCGATATCTCTGGATCATTCCATTCGGCTACGCCCTTGTCGGAATCTTCAGTGTCACAGAAGAAACCTTGAATGCCATTGGGAGGCCCATCATTGCCTCGGTGCAAACCCTGATTCATATGTTTCTGTTTTACGTCCCGTTCGCGTTCGCCGGTTCTCACTTCTACGGAGTCGTCGGCCTGCTGTCTGGCCTCGCGCTCGCAGACATTCTGGGCGGCCTTGTGGGGCTCAGCCTTTCGAGACTGATGTGTCGAAGGGGCGAAAGGGAATGCTTTGCCGCCGTAGCTGAAAAGGAGGCCGTGTGACGCGACTCCGGTCGACCTGGAAAAAAGTGGTCGCAGGCGTCTACCGTTTTGAAGACACGTGCAACGTCTACCTGATCAAAAAAGGCCACGAGGCCATTGTCTTCGACTTCGGCTCCGGCGCCTGGCGGTCCTCCCTTGGAGATATCGGTGTGAAGACGATTCGCCACGTCTTCCTCACACACGCCCATCGCGATCAGGTGGCCGGCCTCGCCGCCCGCTCCACCTGGCCGTTCGAGGTCCACGCCTCCGACAAGGACCTGCCCTTCTACCAACCCGAACCCCTGGCGCGCTTCTGGAAATCACTCAGGGCAGGCGGCTGTCCGTCAAATTATCTTGCGCCGCGTGAGCCGCTTCCTTTTGTCCAACCCGACGTCAGATACGCCGTAGAAATCCCCTGGGCGAACACCCGGGTCTGCCCATTTCCGACACCGGGGCACACACAGGGCGCGCTCACCTACCTGGTCGCCTGGAACGGGAAAGCGCTCGCCTTCTCGGGTGACGCCGTTCACGCGGGCGGCACGATCTACCAACCCTATCACCTGGAGTGGGACCACTGGACCGCCGAGGGTTCACTCGCTGCGTGGTACGGCCTCGAACGCCTTCGATATTGCCAGATCGACTTCCTGCTCCCTTCGCACGGTCCCCTCGTCAAAACGAACGCAAGAAAATGTATCCAGCAGGCGCAGGACCGATTGATGGCCTTTATTCGGGCGAAGGGATCCGTCTGCGAAAATGAACTGGACCGCTGGCTCCCCCTCGAACCGCTCGACTTCGGCGCAAAACGCGTGCTTCCGGACCTCTACTATTTCGGTGCGAACAGCTATCTCCTCGTCGGCGAGAATGGCGAGGGTTTCATTGTCGACCCCACACGCCCGGACATCGACCGACTCCTTCCCCTGATGAAGGAGACTGGCGTCCGGACGATCACCGCGGCGACCGCCTCTCATTTCCACCGCGACCACAGCGACGGATTGAACTGGCTCCGGGACCGCTTTGGGACGCCCGCCTGGCTGCACCCCTGGGTGGCCGAACCGATCCGTGACCAAAACCGCTACGACCTGCCGTGGCTCCCTGTTGAATCTGTCCAGGCCGATCGAGTGCTCCCCGAAGCTGGAACCTTCAGGTGGAACAAATACCGATTTCAGATCCGACCGTTTCCCGGACAGACCTGGTGGCACTGTGCGTTCGACACCACCATAAACGATCGCCACGTGCTATTTTCGGGAGACAACTTTCAACCGCCCTCCAGGTGGAACGGGACCGGCGGGTTCTGCGCCTACAACGGCTGTCAATTTACCGAGGGGTTCACCCGGTCTGCCGAGACCGCCCTGGAAATCGCGCCGGACCTCATCGCCAACGGCCACGGGTGCATCTACCATTTTCACGCACCGCACTACCGCAAACTCATCACCTGGTCCACCCGGGCGGAAAAGGCGGTCAAGGACCTTTGTCCCACGAGCCACTGGCGTCACGACTACGACTGTCGCCAGATGACTTGGGACCCGTACCGCACTGAGACTCGCCCTGGGGAGAGCTTTACGAGCAGCTTCACTTTCTGCAACCAGACGCGTTCAGAAATCGCAGTCATTGTTGAAGCGGTAGCACCCGGGGGCTGGCGATCACCCGGTAAACAGCGCAGGTTCACGGTGCCTCCTGGCAAAACAAGGCGCGCGGCCTTCACCTTCAGAGTTCCGCGCAAGGCTGCGCCTGGCCAATACCTGATCGCGGCGGACGTCACGATCAACGGTCGCCCGGTCGGCGAGGCCGCTGTCTCGATCGTCGAAGTATCAACTTAGGTGCAGCAAGGGATTCACAACAAAAATTCGAAGAGGAAAGCTGGCAGATGAGTGACGCAAGCAGTGGACCGTCGATCAGAATCGGAAAAGGTCTGGGAGACGTCTCCGAATCCACACTCCGGTTTTACCGACAGATCGGTGTCGAGGCAGTTTCGATGCCAACGAAATGGTCCAAGCAAACAGGGAAGGCCCCGGGCACGCGATTGCTCGTTCCGAAAACCCAGACCGGTCCCTCGGGCAAGCAGCCAGACCCCTGGGACAGGAGTGAGCTTATTCGAATTCGGGAACGAATCGAATCCTTCGGTCTGATCCCGAGCGTGGCAGGACTCCCGCTTTCAGGAAACATTCTCCTTGGCAAGGAAGGAAGGGATCAGGATCTCGAGAAGGTGATCGCCTGTATTGAAATCGCTGGAGAGATCGGGTTGGAAGTCCTCACTTACAACTTTACCGCACTAAGAGCTTCAGAAGGATACGCAGCGCGGGTTGCGGGAGGCCGGGGAGGTTCTGACTTGCGTGACTTCGACAACGATCGAATTACGAAGCTTCCGCCACTGGATTCGGTTGGGCGCCACACCGAGGAGCAGCTGTGGAAAAGGATCGAATGGTTCCTGAAAACTGTGGTGCCTGTCGCAGAATCGGCTGGGATCCGACTCGCCGTTCACCCTAACGATCCACCGGTTCCAGAATACAGAGGCGTCGCCCAGCCGCTGAGTACGCTGGACGGCCTGAAGCGCCTCATCGAAATCGTGGACAGCCCCTCGAACAGTCTCTTCTTCGACACCGGAGTGACCACCGAAATCGGTCAAGATGCAGCCGAAGCCATTCGCTTTTTTGGCTCTCGCAACAGAATAGCCCACGTCCACTTCCGCAACGTCCGTGTAGAAACGCCACGCTACAAGTACGTAGAAACCTTCCTCGACGAGGGTGACTGCGATATTCAAGCCTGTATGAAAGCCTTCAAAGAAGTCGAATATTCTGGTCTATTGGACCCAGACCACACCCCTGGGATCACAGACGACACGCCGGACACTCGGATCGGCTGGGCGTTCACGGTCGGCCAGCTCGTTTCTCTGCGTAATTCTGTCTCTTGACACCGTGAGAAGCAGTTCGTCCATTTTTATTTGAGTTTATTTTCCAGACGTGTGGAATTTTTACTGCTGATTCAAAATATTTATATATCCTTTATTATCAATGTTTTATAATTTATACTCGATCTATTTCAATGATAATCGAAGTGTATTAAATAGTACTACTTGATTAACAAGCCGCCATCTTCTGGATTTCTAGGAGAGCCAATCGCCCGTTGTGTGAGACAACTGGATTCCCATCGGCTTCGAACACTATGTCGCCGTATGGATCTATTATAAGCCCGCCACTGTTAGTCGAATTCGAGATGATCCTCCGGTCTCCAGATTCAGATTCTGTCAAGTCCTTACACGCTCAGTGCATAGGGAGTATGGCAGGATCAGGTCACAACGTAATCTTGGCATACCTCAGAGAACCTGGCTCGCTACCAAATCCGAACAAATCCACGGTGTCAGAAGGGGGCGATCCCCCACGCTCGGTCGCGGTGAAGAACGGCCTTAGCCCCTGTGCGAGTCCCAGACTTTCCGGCGCCTCGTCTTCCCCCAGTCCCAGCAGGTAGGTTCCTGCCTTACCATTGCTGCCCAGAGCCGTCATAACTGTCAGGAGTGTCCCGTCTTTCTTCCGGTGAAACCGCCCATACGTGGGTTTAAGATTTACCGAGTCTGCGGTTTTCCGCATCCGCGTTCTTCGTTCCTCAACTTGCCCCTCCACAATCCGAACGTATTCGAGCGAAGTTTCTATTTCCTCTCCCGGGAAGAATCGGTCTCTCATCGATTCGTATTGGATGCTCGACTTCAGATAGAGCAGGTGTACATCGCCACTATCGTCGAGGATCAGATCGAGATTCAGGATGTGTCCGGCCGTTTCTTCCACAGTGTCGATCTCGATGGGTACAGAAAAGTCCTCCGTTTGAATATCCCGAGTGGAGGCGTAGAACAATCTGCGGAATACATAATCCCAATCCCGCTGGGTCTGCTCATACTTGAAAGCTCGCCATTCCTCAACCGGCTCCACGATATCCCCAATCGCCATCACGTGTGCGGCTCCATTCCCTAGACCCACCTGGGGATAACACGACCGAATTGGAAACGCGATCTTCCCTCGCGTGGTCCATTCTCCGCCTGCCGTTCTGTAGCTCCACCACGGGTCCCCTGTCTTCGAATGGATGTTCAGCAGGAGGATCTCACCGCTCGCCCCATCCACACCGATCCCGCGATAGGAATGTTCCGTGAAGAAGGTGCCTTCATCCCAAACAGGCGCGATCACCTCGGGCGGATCACTTTTATGCGCTCCGTCGAACCTGAGCAACATCGGATCGCAACGCCCTTTGCTCTCCCCGGGAGTATGAATTGGATTGACCGACATCACCATGTCACCATCCGGAAGTTGCAAGATCGGACAGGGTTCCCGCTCGTTGTAATCCTCACCGGTGAACACCTCCGACCACCCGGTAGCATCTCTCCGCATCAGTCGCCACTTTGTGTTGCACAGCGGTTTCACGCCCGCTCCTGTCTCCATCGCCACGAGATACACCTCATCTCCATGGCGCACCATCAGCGGGGCGCCGTAGCACCAGAGCGGGCTCCCACCGTTATTCGGATTCTCGAAGCGTGCGACTTCCTCTTCGATCTCAACTCGTGCCACATCTCCCTCCTGGTGTATCTGCCGGTATGCCGCTTCTGACGATTCCATCCAGATGCACCATCCCATCCGTGACTGATGTCTGATTGGCCACCAGACCGACGTGCTTGCCTCTCAGCCTGCTCAGTGCGACCTCGATTCGATCTCCTAACCTGCTGTCAGTTTGGAAAGGTAGGCCGTTGCCAGGCTCAGTACCAGAAAGAATCCACACATATCCGTCACCGTCGTGAGAATGGGTCCAGAGGCGAGCGCCGGATCCTGCTTCAGACCGCGCAGAACCAGGGGGATTGCACCACCCAACAGAACCGCGAGCAGCGTGTTGGCCATCAATGCGGCACAAACCACCATACCCAGAGATATATTACCTTTCCAGACGAACGCAATACCGCCCAG
>CAVOEZ010000079.1:0-10329 GCA_963694355.1 Latescibacteria bacterium UBA2968
CTTCTATTACGCGAATTTCGTCGACAAGATCTTTGGCTATGTTGTTCGAAGGGACGGGCAGAACATACCTGAAGAGCATTACTTCGGGCGAATAAGCGAAAAGATTGGCCAAGTAAAGGGACGAGCTAGGCGCAAGCGTCCGTCCCTCAGACTCCCACTGTTTCACCGACAGGGAGACCCGCAGGACCCCGAACGCTCAGGACGCGATGGATGGAAGAACGTACCGGAGAACGGCGAAATCATACTCTGTGTCTATCGTAAACGGCTCCTGCTCGTATGTTTTGAAGGGGTCATACGCCGAGGCAAGTATTCGGTTGTCACGGAAGATCGCAGGCAGGTGGTGTTGCGGGCAAGTTCGATCATCTATCTCACCGGAGTTTCTGTAGGAAATAACGCCGGAGTACTTGCCACCTACGCGTCATCTGTCAGGGGGCTCGCCGGACATATCGACCTGCAGGAAATCTGGCAGCTCTTCCATTCCGAGAGAAAATCGCTCAGCATTTCGGATCTGGCGACCCTCTACTGGGAAGGTGACGTGGACCCTTCCAGATGGCTTGCCCTGTATATCCACATTGATGAGAATTGTCCCTACTTCATTACCACTGACCACAAGACTTATAAGGCAATTGACCAGGCCGATGTCGAGATCCGCAAGTCGTGGATGACGGGGGAGGAATCAAGGAACCGTGAATTGGTGGAATTCGTATCCTGGCTTGAAAGCGAGGAGCCATACAATCCTTCCACCCTGACCGGCAAGCAGCAAGCCTGGCTCCAACAAATCATCCAATACGCCTTGTGGGGATCTGAAACGGAAGCCGCAAATCAGTCGAAGAAAATTTTAAGTTCCATGCAGGACTCTCGAAGCCATGTTCAGCATACTGCCGTTGACATCCTGGTAAAAAAGGGGTGTGGAACAGACACGAAAATCTGGAATTGATCAGATCCGGTTTTCCAACGGAATTCTCTATCGACGCGATGTCCGAATTACATACGATCGATTTCAAGAGTGCACTAAGGGGAAGGTCCGGAAAAGTAATAAAGAATGCTGTAGTAATTCAGGACCCTTGTTATCCCATATCGCATCTCGCATTTTCGATGCGAAAGAGATGGCTCGGTGGATTCGATCTGGCTGTGCACCTTATTGACATTTCCGCCTGGATCTCCAGGGACTCTTCCCTGGATGATGCGGCCGCAGAACGAATGGGGAGTCTGGAGCTGCCGGATCGGTCGCTGCCCCTTTTGCCGCTTCCTGCAAAATGGATGAGCTTTAGGGTCAATGAACAGCGCCCTTCACTGAGTTTAACCTGGCGACTGGGCAAGAAACTGAACACCAGATCCTTCAGCATCAAAAGGACGGTGGTTCGTGCGCGAAACTCGATCAGCTCAGCAGATGTATGCCGTATCCTCAAAGGTGCCGATCATGAACAAGCCGGGCAGGTACAGCGCCTGAATGAATTTGCCCAATTTCTTGAGGTAACTCGCAAAGGAAATGGTGGATCCTTTGATCACTGGATGGACGCTTCAACCGTCCGTGTAACAGAGGGTCGATTCGAAACATTCGCGACGGAACCCGCCACTCAGGCCATGCTCCGTGAACTCTTCCTGTTTGCGTCCAATGAAGCCGCGATTTGGTGTCACGGAAAGCACCTTCCTGCTGTTTACATCCAACAGGATACCCCGGAAAACCTGGATGATCTACAACGCATTTCTGATCCTGTCGTTCGAACCCACGAGCTCGAACGACAGACACCCGCACCCTTGCTGGTGTCCGAACCCTTGGATCAGACATCCTCTGGAACACCAGGTCCGGTCTCGATCCTTTCCCCCTTCACCCGGTACACCGATCTAATTGTCCAGCGCCAGATCACGCACCACCTGGCGTATGGGTCTGAACTTTACACCAAAGCGGAACTCGATGTCATTCGTTACAGGGCAACAGAAGAACTCACCCTGCTTACAGCTCTACGCCATAGCAGAGAACGTTATCTGACTTTGAAACACCTTACGGACCTGGATAGCGACAGGACATATTCTGCAGTCGTCCTCCATATCGGGAGGAGAGGCACGCTGGTTCAACTCCTTGAGTTTTCATTAAAGACTGTGATACACCCTGTTCAGGAACTCGCCGCCGGGGATCGAATCGAACTGAAGTTTTCAGGTGTGGACCTCAGGCATTCTAAAGCGCATTTCCTCGTCCAATAGCTCGATTCACACATATGCTCTACGTCCCGCACAGGGGCAGGTCTGAGACCTGCCCCTGTTTGATTATGATTGACTTCACCCCCCGTCAGACTTACCCTGTCTGACGCTCAAATACATAAAATGACAACTTCCCGATTGGGCCTTCACGAGACACACCGTCCAGAGTACCGAAGGTCCGTAAACGACTATTGGAGACCCAAATGAGTGATGCAGACCTGATAGGATTCTGGAAATTGAGAGGCGACGCTCAAGACCACTCCGGTAACAACCTGCACGGTGAGAACAAGGGTGTAGAACTAGGGGAAGACGGTGCCCTGTTCAATGGCGAGGATGCGGTTATAGAGGTAGCCCATCATCCCTCGCTGGATCTGGGCGGCGGCGACTTCACCATATCTGCGTCTGTCCACACAGATGAGAGTCTGGACGATCTGCCAGGAGATATCCTCTGCAAGTACGACCTCGATACGCGCAACGGGTTCAATTTCAGCCTGTTGAGCAACTCAGGCGTTACCGCCGCACAATCGAATTTCAAGCATCTCCACTTCGGAATGGATGCCGGAATCGACTCAGGATGGATCGACAGGGGTCGGCCTGGGAACAATCTGCGGGTCTACTCTCTGTGTGTATTCGAGGGTGATCTCTATGCAGGTACGTTTGAGACGGGTGCCACCGAGACCGGTCGCGTATATCGCTACAATGGTGAAGACGCTTGGGTGGATTGTGGCAGCCCGGACACGTGTAATACGGTTGCCTCCCTGTGTGTCTTTCAGGGGGCGCTGTACGCCGGGACTTCAAGGTATAAACCTGGCGGTTCTGGACTTCCGGATTCTGAAAATTTGAATCCAGGTGGGAATATATATCGCTATGAAGGCAAAGATATCTGGACTCCGGTGGGTCGCCTCGAAGGTGCAGATTCCTGTGCCGGGATGGCGGTATACAAGGACCAGCTCTACGCGATCCCTCTGTACAGCCAGGGCGTATTTCAATACGATGGAAACACGACCTGGGCCTCCGTCGGCACACCGGGCAGACGACTGATGTCGCTTGCAGTATTCAACGGCTCGCTCTACGGTGCTGGAAACGAAGGTAAGGAAACTGGTGGCGTGTTCCGGTATGTAGGAGGTACGGAATGGGCTTGTGCAGGCGGTCAGGAAGCAGTGACACAGGTGTATTCCTTCGCATCCCACCTCGGGAAATTATATGTTGGCACCTGGCCCGAGGGTAAGGTCTTCCGAGATGACGGAGTAGATCCCTGGACGTGTGTTGGACAATTGGGGGAAGAATTAGAAGTGATGGCGATGGCGGTATACAATGGGAAACTCTATGCAGGCACGCTGCCGCTTGGGGAAGTCCACAGGTACGACGGCGGAGACAAGTGGACGAACACCGGACAGCTCGATAAGTCTGTTGATGTGAAATACCGGAGGGTATGGTCCATGGCCGTTTTTCAAGGCAAACTCTTCGCAGGCACCTTGCCGTCGGGGCATGTTTACGCCCTGGAGGCAGGCACGAACGTGTCTTACGACAACGAACTCTCACCGGGCTGGCATCATCTCAGTATTGTTAGATCTGGAAACCAATTGGTCCTGTATGTAGACGGAAATCGTATCTCGGAATCCGATTCTCTGAACAATGAACATATCGAGATTTCGAATACTTCTCCTTTGAAAATCGGATCCGGATCCATCGATGGTTTCAAAGGCAAAATTCGCGACGTGCGAATTCATGGACGTGTGCTCGGAGAAGAAGAAATCCGTAATCTCCACGGCAAGTAAATCGGGAAACCACTGCGAGAATCAATGTCGACCCAAGTGATGATCTTGCATGTCTGAGAGACACAACCCTTACGCCGTATTCAAGATCAGAAATTACAGAAATTATGTGTTTGGCTGGTTCTTCACCCTTGTCGGAACAAGAATTCAGGGTGTGGCCATCGGATGGGAGATCTATCAACGAACAGGCGAGGCCCTTGCTCTGGGTATTGTCGGATTGGTACAGGCCGTCCCAACCATCCTTCTCGCACTCCCCGCGGGTCACCTGGCAGATACCTTCAACCGTCGTCGGGTCGTCACACTCAGCCTGATTGGAATGACGTTAACGTCACTTGGGCTGGCAATACTTTCGCATTCCGGTGGAGCGATCTCCCTGATGTACACGGTTCTCTTCATTGACGCTTCAGCAGCCATGCTGGGGCGACCTGCCCGCACAGCTTTGCTCCCTCAGATCGTTCCCCGAGAAGTCTTTCCGAATGCCGTAACTTGGAACACCAGTATGATGCAAATGGCATGGGTCATTGGCCCAGCCATCGGTGGATTTATCATTGCGTTCTCGGTTCCTGCAGCCTATGTGATCTGCGCCACCACCTCTCTGGTATTCATCCTTCTGCTCACGCGAGTCCATACAGTCACACCCTCCGAACAGGTTGACCGGGCATCCCTTGAGGTGCTCCTGGGCGGCTTGAAATTTCTCAGAAAATCCAGACTGATACTCAGTTTGATGTCTCTGGATATGTTTGCTGTGTTGCTCGGCGGGGCTGTCTACCTGCTGCCCATCTTCGCAGAGGAGATTCTCAAGGTCGGCCCCACCGGGTTCGGTTACCTGAATGCCGCCCCAGCCGCAGGTGCGTTTTGCGCGGCCATCACCATGGCCCACCTCCCTCCAATGAAACGCGCTGGGCGCAATCTCCTTCTGGCCATTGCTGGTTTTGGGGCCGCCACCGTCGTCTTTGGATTTTCACAGAACTTCTGGCTTTCTTTTACAATGCTCTTTCTAACGGGAGTCTTCGACAATGTGAGTATGGTGGTGCGCCACACCTATATACAGCTCCTCACACCGGACGAAATGAGGGGGCGCGTTTCCGCGGTTAACTACGTTTTTGTTAGCGCCTCCAATGAGTTGGGTGGACTTGAATCTGGAATCGTCGCCCACGGTTTTGGTCCTGTCGTATCGGTCGTAAGTGGGGGAATCGGGACAATCATCGTAGTCCTGCTTACCGCCATGGGTGTGCCTGGTTTAAGGCGTATGGGTTCCATAACCGGTACCGAGGCGCCAGGAGAAGATGAATCAGAATGAGAGTAATTCGCAGAATGAGAACTATCGAGTAAACCCATACGCGTCTATTCACAAGGGGATTATACCATGATAGTTGCCACAAAGGATTCCTCAGAAAGATCCAGATCGATGGCGGACCTGGTAGGCGATGGACACGGTGACCAGGAGGAGATCCACGCGGCGATACAAGCCCTACCTCCCTCAGGCGGGACCGTGACGCTTATGGAAGGAACCTACGATATCCGGAAGGTTGAAGGCACGCTGGGAGGCATCACCATCGACCGCAGCGATGTCACCCTGGCCGGACAGGGCAGTGCAACAAAATTGATTCTTGCGCCTGATCAGGGTACGAATGTGATTAGAATCATCGGAAACGGTGTAGGCGAAATTACCATCCGGGATCTCTGGGTGGACCAGAACAGGGATCAGAACAAATATGATGGGGCGGAATTCGTCAAGATTTCCCACGGTCGGTTCGAATACTGCGGTATAAAAGCATTCTGCGCCGAACCCGGAAAGAACAACCCCGAGGAATGCCACAACATCCGGATCGAAAATTGTACCGTGCTGAACGCCCGGAGATTGGGAATAATGCTCCAGGGACGAAACCTTCACGTGGTAAACAACCGACTGGGCAATGCTATGTCAGACTCGGTGGAACTGCTGGGTGGTCCCGGATTCATCACAGGGAACTATCTCGATATTACCGACCGCACCCATGTCGCCATCGGATCCGATGCCGCAAATTCGATCATCATGTCCAACAATATTGTACACGTACGCGAGGGTGGCGACCTGGACATTGCATTCAGATCCTGGGCAAACTCTCAAAGGCACGTCATCTCGAACAATGTGACCGTTGTAGATCCAGGTGGAAAGCTGGGCCTCGCCATGGACGTCAGAGGATTCGACACGGCCATTACCGGGAACGTGGTTCGTGGCCCGGACCAGGGAGAACGCCTACCCCTTTGGTTGACCGGGTCGGGAACGACAATGACAGGGAATCACCTGAAGAATGTAAACATCATTATTAACGACGAAACTGGCACTGACAGACCCATACATCTAGGTGGAAACGTCCTGGAGAACGCGATCATCACACACCAGAACGGAAATGTCGTTGCTGATGGCGGCGACAGTCTCCCCCAATGATCGCCAATTCACTGGATTTGGACAAAGTGACCGGAGAATAGCATATGCCTTCGAAAGTATTCACGAGCAAAAAATCGGAGCCTACTTACTACACGCCCGAACGAGTAGCGGTTGCCCTGGACAACATCGAGAAGTACGATTGGGCGAAGAAGCACTTCGAGCGGGTTTTGAATGGGGACGAGATACGGTACTACATTGGTCCAAAATTCGGACCGGCAAGGACCTATGCCGAATGTGACGATGACTTTATGTGGATGCTGCAACCCACCACCCGAATCGGCCGCGTCCTTCCCCCTGAAGCGGTAGCAAATTGTCCCGTCCACGGCACGGCCGTCCGGTCGATCAGTCCGTTCTGTCCTTACAGGATAGATCCAATCAACAAGCCATACAAAATTCAGTGTATGATGGGCGGCGAATGGTATCCCAGCAATGATTACGCAGCCGGTGACATGACCTCGGGAGAATTTGCCGATGATGGCAACGGGTGTGTGCACAATGGCCAGACCTACTACTTCCTCCGTGAATATGCGCACATGGTGTATGGGTCAACCGTAATCCCGGCACTCCGGTCACTCTCCCAGGCTTACATGATCACGGGCGACGCAAGATACGGCAGGAAGGGTGCTGTCCTGCTTGCCAGACTCGCCTCCGAATACCCCAATCATGAAGACCGGGCAGACAGATTATACTTCGCCAAATACGGCGGTCGCAGCCCGCAGTATGCCTGGAAAACAGGTGGCATGATTTCAGATCTCATCTGGGAGACATTCTGTCTGGAGGGTGCGGTGTATGCGTACGACGGACTGTTTTCATATCTGGACCAGGACGAGGCCATGCTGGAATTCCTCCAGAGCAAAGGCATGCCCGTGCAGAGCGGTCAGGACCTACGGAAATATATTGAAAATTACATCCTTCGAGCAGGGATGGTCGGCCTGCTGAATGGTGACATCCACGGCAACGAAGGTCACCATCAGGCATCCGCTCTTGCCTGTGCGCTTGTTCTGGATGATTATGAAGGCGGCTCCCCCAATTCTCTGGACCTCGTCCGGGACGCATTCCACGGAAGTGGCAATGCAGCCTATATGCTCGTCAACGGGCTCTCAAGAGATGGCGGTGGACACGAAAGTCCCGGCTACAATCGGATCAAGCTGGACTTTATCCGTGTCGCAAGAGCAATGGAAGAGATCCGGTTGCGGCAACCTGAACGCTTCAACATCGACGAATATCCAGACCTGTTCGCGTCCGACAAGGCGCGCAGGCTGTTCGACTATTTTATCGACATCACCATGATGGATACATTCATACCCACAATTGGGGATGTCGGCGGAATCGGGCCGGTCTCTCGAAATGCACCAGGGTTATATTCTCTGCTCAGGGAAGAGAACATCTTCGCACATCACAAATATGGGGACCCGCGTTACGCACGTGCCGCTACCGAAGTAAGCTCTACCGCGCCGACCCAACAGGGAGACAATGTCAAGCATACGGTGTCCAGTGGGGATCTCTTCGAATTCTATCCCGATGTCGACTCGATGCGTAATACGCTGGAGGACGCTGCGTCAATAATCAAGCGGGAATCCCGGATTCTGGACGGCTATGGCCTTGCGGTGCTCGAGTCCGGCAAGGACGATAATCGTCGAGCCGTGATGCTCAACTATACTTCCCTCCTGGGACACAGGCAGTGTGACAATCTTTCCCTTGAGCTCTACGCAAGAGGCCTCAACCTCCTGCCCGACCTGGGATATCCTGCATCCTGGGACTATCGCTGGCAGTGGGATTCGAATTCTCTTGCACACAATACCGTAACCGTGGATGAAACTCAACCTGCTCAGCATATCGGTGGGCAGGCTCGCCTCTTTGCCAGCACCGGAAGTGTTCATGTCATTTCAGCAAGCCACGATCCTTATCCCGCCGGGAAATACAAGCCAGCAAACCCGCACGCACCTCAGACAGACCTGTATGAACGCACGGTCCTTCTTGTAGACGTAGGACCTGAAGAATTCTACATCGTAGACCTCTTTGCCGTGAATGGCGGGGAACAACACGACCAGAGCTGGCACGGGCTTCTGGAGGGGGTAACCCATCCCGAACTGGACTGGCAGATTCAAGAAGGTGGAACGCTGGCCGGCGAAAATGTCGAACAGTTTGGAAAGTGGAAAGACCGCTGGAACAGGGATCGTGAAGACTTCCCTTCCTTCCTCACGAATATCCGAAGAACTCGCCTGGAAAGCCCGGCGAAGTGGACCTGGAAATCAGGGCTCCCCGAAGAGGACGGCTTGAACATACACCTGATCCCGGTTCACGGACCAATGGAAGTCCTCGCTGGCCAGGGTCGTTCACCGGTGCGAGAAGAAGAATGGGCGCTGGATTACATCATCGCCAGACGGAACAATACGGACGGCAGCCCTTCCTGCTTTCTTTCCGTCCTTGACGGATTTCAGGGAAAACCGGTTGTGAATCGCGTTCGTCTCCTGAAGGAAGACCCCATAAGACTCGAGATTACTCGAAATGATGGCGTAGACCTCATCGATCTGAATATTCCCGTCACACCCAGTCGGGGCACCGCCAACCGTCCATTGGGTATTCGTGTGCAATCCACCCTGGAACACGTGCAGGATACTCGCATCGGGAAGTGCACGACCGATGAAGCCTCGGGATATGCCGTGGGAACCATAACCGCAGTGGATTACCATTCGAAGAAAATTGCCGTCCGTGAACTCGGAGGAGATGGCGATATTGAACCGGGAATGGCCATTCGGATTTACAACATGGGTCGAACCGCACTTTTTCAGATCGTTGATGTCGACAGATCCTTGAGCGAAATCTGGATCACCCTCGACGCATCCCCTCTTGTCGCGAGAGGGCCGGTCGAATCATTCGGAGAGGGTTGGCTGAGCCTTGATGCACACCTCACCTATGCCACCTCGGACAAACTGACGGATGAGGGAGAGTTGGCATCAGGCCCCAATGCGTTCGCGGGTGCCTGGCTCGGGGAAGGGGAGTCCGTACACCTCCTCAGGGGGGCTGTGCAGACTTCAACCCGTTCCGAGGGCGGAGGAGAAAACCGGATATTTCTTCACAACCCGACCTCGGCTAACGACCTGGAAGCAGCATTTGGCGGAAGTATTCTTTCCATTTGGCAATATGGTGTGGGCGACAGCGTGGAGGTGGCGAAGGTCTTTCGAACGAAACTGGAAACCGACTGACATGGTCTCCAGCGTGGCAGATCTGGCGGCGATGTCCCAATATTTCGTATCCATTCAGGTCATTTTTTTTGTGAGGAAAATCGCTTATGATCGCACTGTTTGCAATGGCAATCGGTCTAGCCTGCCTTGTGCTGATCCCCAAAAAAGTCTCCGCATCACCCAAACGATTGTCTGCCGGTGCGGCCCGTGCAGACATCACACCCGATCCGGCAATGATCAACTGGGTGGATCAGAAATCTTACGATGGTGTACTGGACCCCTTGCATGTACGGGCACTTTGTCTGAATGATGAACAGACCCAGGCGCTTCTGATTTGTGTGGATATGATCGATATCACGGAAGAAGCCCTGGTGTTGATCAGAAGAGCTGTTCACGAAAGCACAGAAGTACCGGAGTCGCACATTCTGGTGTCGGCCTCTCACACGCATTCCGGGCCGCGCTCCCCTTTCACCAGAGCTTCGCTATCCCCTCAGCGAGCCGAACGGGTCAGTCCCATACTCGAAGACCCGGTCTTTCAGGAATGGGTGGACTTTCTGCCCGGCGCTTGTGCCGATGTAGCCCGCAATGCGCAAGGTAATTTGGTGGGAGTGACCCCCAAAATAGGGAGAGCAGACGCCGGAGAGTGGCTTTTTAATCGACGGCCGATCGATCCCACCGGGATGGTCATCTCCACACTCCACCCTGTAAACCCCAAGTGTTTGCCCGATGGATTGAGATT
>CAVOEZ010000080.1:0-10278 GCA_963694355.1 Latescibacteria bacterium UBA2968
ACCCTTATGAGTTATCTCCTGCTTTTTGTCAGTCGCCTGGCGTATGGCAGAGGCCAGTTCTTTCCTAAGACCGGACCGAGCCATGTCCAGGATGCTCACGCTCGCCCTTCCTTCGGCAAATTCCAGATATCTTCCCGTTTGTCCGTGAATGTAGACCGTGTCGCCGGCGTCGTTGATGATTGCGCAGGGAGGGGTGTCACTTTGGTGGAGGATCGTCTGGACCATTTCCAGTGCACTCAACTCTTCCGCGCTCCGCACGGCCTCTGGAATCTCCAGATGGAGTTTCCGAGCAGGCTGGGTAGGGAATACCAGGTTTGAAGGGCTACCAGATGTCGGGGGTTTTCGATGGAATATCTTCCATTTCTTGTGGGAGGCGGAGAACAATTCGGCGTCTGCGCCCGCCGACTCCGAGGTCCCCAGGAAAAGAATCCCTTTGGCTTTGAGGCTGTAGTGGAAAATCGACAGCAGCTCCCGCTGCAATTCCGTTTCCAGATAGATCAGCAGATTGCGGCAGCACAGCAGATCTACCTTTGTGAACGGCGGGTCCTTGATTACGTTCTGTGGCGCAAAGACGAGCATCTCTCGAATGGATTTCTTCACCCGGTATTGGCCACCTTCCTCTTTGGAAAAGTAGCGTTTCAGGCGTTCGGGGCCAACGTCTGCCCGGACGCTTTCGGGGTAGAGACCGGTTCTGGCAAGGTTGATGGCATCCTCGTCCAGGTCGGTGCCAAATATATTGACCTGGAAATGGCGGCCAGCCTGCTCCATGCATTCGTGCAGCACAATGGCAATCGAATAAGCCTCTTCTCCGGTGGAGCATCCCGGGATCCACACGCGAATGGCATAGCCGTCAGGCTTGTCCAAAAATACCTTGGTCATGATCGTTGTTTGAAGGACTTTGAATGCCTCCGAGTCTCGGAAACAATTCGTGACTCCGATCAAGAGCTCTTTGAACAGGATGTCTGCTTCACGTTCGCTTTTCTGCGCAAAGCTCACGTAATCCGTGATGTTTTCAATTTGGTGGACGCTCATCCGTCGTTCGATCCGTCGGCAAATTGTGTTCTTCTTGTACTGCGAAAAGTCGTGGTTGGTCCGAGACCGAAGGATGATAAATATTTTCTGCAGCACATCGGGAATGGGTCCTTCATCGGGAACAATACTCGGCACCACGCCCCCGTTGGTGTGCCGGATATACTTCACCAATTGCTCGGGCATCTCCTCAGGCGCCAGCACATAGTCCACCAACCCGGTGGCGATGGCACTTCGCGGCATCCCGTCATACTTGGCCGATCGCTCATCCTGAACCATAACGAGGCCTTCGCCACCTTTAACGGCCTTCATGCCCAGGGTGCCGTCCGTGCCTGTGCCGGAAAGGATGATACAGACTGCATTCCGTCCCTGGTCTTGCGCCAAAGACCGTAAAAACGTGTCAATAGGAAGGTTGGCGCCTCGAGGCTGGACCTGATCCATTAGATACAATATACCTCGAAGGATACTCAAGTCCTTGTTGGGCGGAATCACGTAGATTCGATCCCGTTGGACGGGCATGCCATTTTCTGCCTGACAGACCGGCATGGCCGTCACTTTCTGCAACAGTTCGGGCATAATGCTCACGTGTTTTGGATCTAAATGAACCACCAGAACAAAGGCAATCCCGCTATGCGTTGGGGTGGCTTTAAAAAATGATGTCAGGGCTTCCAGCCCGCCGGCAGAGGCCCCCATCCCAACAATTGGAAACGCGAGCGTAGCCTCCGCGGCTGTCGCATCAGCTTCATCACCAGTTGTTATTTCTGGCCGTACGGCATCAGGCGAATTTGGCTTTCCGCTGGCCGTAGACTTCACCGAAGTTCCTGTATCAGACTTTATGACATCAGTCTTCCCGGTGGTATCCGGACGCTTCCTTTTGGCCATTTTGTTGCTCCCTGCTGATCTGTGAAAGGGCGTGCACGTTAGACTGGATTCGTTGCCGGGCTACCCCGAATCTGTATCCCTTTCAGACCCTTCCATTGCGGTAGCCGACAGATGTTTGGAGCCTGGTAATGCTATCGCCAAAGCGGAATTCGAGATTTCTGAAACATGCTGTTCCTACGCGTACGATGCCCTGCCCTCTGGGGGAAGTCAAGAGAAAACGCAAGCGACGGGGAGCCAGGACTTTGGCAGGGTTACCTGGACATATTCCAACCGGTTAAATTTTGCGCGTCCGAGATCTCCAAAGTCAACACCGCGGGATCATTCGCTTTGCTGAAACCCAAAAGATTCCGGTGACTGAAAGGTTTCAACAATAGAAGTCTGTCCTTGACGCGGAATGTTGATCTCCTTTCATTTGTATGGCGTGTTTCGAATTGATTCGGTTCGACAGAGCCGCAATGCCACCAGTTCACCAGATCGAGGAGTAGTTATGAGTCAGAATCCCATTCGAATCGGCGTGATCGGAGCCGGCGCAATCGGCCCTTCCCACGCTCATTCCCTACAGGATGTTCCACAAGTCAAAATGGTCGCGGTCTGTGACCAGAGAGAGGAAGCGGCCGAAGGATTGGCGAAGCAGTACGGTGTGGAGGCGTTTACGGATTTATCCGATATGCTTTCGGTTGTAGACGCAGCTACACTGGCTATTCCAAGCGGTTTGCATCTCGATCCCGCACTGCAGGTGATAGAGGCAGGCAAGCATTTGCTGGTAGAAAAGCCGCTGGAGATCACGACGGAGAGGATCGACAAGATTATAGCGGCAGCAAGGAAGCATCCGGAGGTGAAGGTCGCAGGGGTGTTCCAGACGCGTTTTGCACCCATCGTTTGGAAGTTGAAGAAGCTTTTCGATCAGGGACTTTTGGGTGAGGTCTATTCCGGCAGTGCTTACATAAAGCGATATCGCACGCAGGAGTACTATGACTCTGGCGGCTGGCGAGGGACCTGGAAAATTGACGGAGGCGGCTGTCTGATGAATCAGGGCATACACCTTGTGGACCTTCTGTTGTGGTTCTGTGGTGATGTCTCCCGGGTGATCGCACATACGTCCTCCGTTGGCAGGGACATCGAGGTAGAGACACAGGCGCTGGCATTGCTGAATTTCCAGAGCGGTGCGAGAGGTGTGATCGAGGGTACGACACTTGCCTATCCGGAATTGCCGCAGTATCTCGAGATTTATGGGTCCAGAGGAACGCTGGCATTTACCCATGAAAAATTGATGCGCCTGGATCTGATCGACGCGACCGATGAAGAAGAGGCGGCAAAGGAGGAGCTGATCCAGATCGGGAATACGCTCGAGGCCGATCGGCTGAAGCTGGTAGGTGAGGCGGAGGCCGGTACGGCGGTTCCGCACGTAGAGATGGGTCACGCGCCGGTGATCGAAGATTTTGCGAAGGCGATTCTTGAAGATCGAAACCCGCTGGTGGATGGGCCCGAAGCACGACGATCGGTGGAGCTGATTACTGCAATTTACGAGTCAGGCAGGCAGAATGGGAAACCCGTGTCTCTCGGCTGATACGTTTTGGATCTATGACCGAATGGAGGAGAAATGTCTGTGCTTTTCGAGGAAATGACGAGGGAAGAGATTCGAGAGGTTGCGCCAGGGGCTGTGGCAGTAATGCCAACCGCGGCTACCGAGCAGCACGGCCCCCATATGGCCGTTGGAACAGATACATTGCTGGTCACCACTGTTGCGAAGCGTGCGGCTGAATCGGCTGCAGGAGATGTTCCGGTGGTGATTACGCCGGCCCTTGCCTTCGGTTCGTCCTGGCACCATTACCCTTTTGGAGGGACGTTGTCGCTCACGAGTGCAACGTTCGCGAGTGTGGTGGTCGAGGTGCTGGGAGGCCTGGTGCGTGCAGGCTTTAGACATCTCGTGGTGCTGAACGGGCACGGCGGCAATAAGGATCTGATCGGAATGGCGAATCAGGATCTGGTGAACCGCCTGGAGCAGCCGGCAACAGTGGCTTCCTGTAATTACTGGGATATCGCGATGCCCGCACTCAAAGCGGCTGATCTGATGCCCGCCAATCGCATCCCCGGCCACGCGGGTCAGTATGAAACTTCGGCGATTCTTTCATTGCGGCCGGATTGGGTGGATGAAGACGCCCGTCAGAACGTGCAGGATATGGCAGGAAAAGATTCCGGCCTGGATGTGGGACTCACCGGCGCTACGGTGCAGACTTACGGCGCCTGGGGAAAGGGTCCCGGGCACACGGATAACCCCGCAGCTGCCTCGGCGGATGTCGGCGGGAAGATGGTCGACATTATCGTGGCGGAAGTGGCGAGGTTTTTCAGAGATTTTGCAAAAGTTCCCGGGCCATCGGTGGACTGAGCTGCGGGGCGTTCCCAAATTGGTGATGTGGGTGGTGACAGGAGGGATGGGAGAGATGAATGAATATGCACAGCAGTTTCAGATGATCAGCAGGCGTTCCCCAAAGAAGACGCTTCTGATTCTTTGTTTAATAATCCTGCCCATTACGGCAGTTTTTGCCCAGGTGGTAGGAGACTTCACAGGGGACGGCGAGGTCCATATTGATGACTTTATTGCGTTTGCCCGCAATTACGGTAAGACGAGTAAGGACAGTTCATTCGATGCCCGGTTCGATCTCAACGGGGACGGAGAGGTGGGGTTTCCGGATTTCGTGAAATTCGTGTCGAATTTTGGTGTGACCCAGGAGGATCTCCGGGAAGATCCGACATACCTCCAGCAGCAGATCAAGCACATTTCTGACGGTGATCTCTTTGCGGCGATGAATTTGAATCAGGCCGGACTTGAAGCGGTGAAAATGGCGGTCGAAGCGGGCAACTACCCGGCGGCATACACGGCCTGGGGTGAGTACTGGGATTCGAGACCGGGATTCGCTTACGTGAATTCCGGTACGCCGTTCTTCACGGTAGATAAGGCCATGGAGATTTTTCCAAAGGGATCCTATACCGCCTCAGCAGATCGCGTTGTTGCGCGCGATATCACAGGTTGGGGTGGTGTGACTATCCAGCATGGCCACATCGTGGACTTTAATGCGGACTATGGTCAGAGCGGCAAGTATGGATTTCACTATTGGGGGTGGTCCAGGCCCCTCCTTTACGCGTATATGCAGACGAGAGATACGAAGTATCTGGATGCCTTCGATGAACTCTTCAACCAGTGGTATGAGCAGCGGGACGATGTCGTTGGAGGTTTCTCCCATCTGGATCCGATCTGGTACGAGCTGGGTTTGGGGTCCAACCGCAATCGCATTTTTCTCGAATTCTATCGGTTGAACAGGGGACGCCTTTCCGCCAAAACGCACGAGAGGATGCTCAAGAACTACGTGGGGTCTGCGCGATGGTTGTATGAGCTGGAGGACGAGGGATATCGATCCGGAAACTGGCAGGTTATGGGCTCCTACGCCCTGGCCGAGCTGGGGCTTAATCTTCGCGAGTTCAAGGAGTCTGAGAAGTGGATCACCCTCGGTACGTACAGAATGGAAGAACACCTGACCCGGGATTTCCACGAAGACGGGTGTCACTCCGAGCGTTGTCCTTCGAGCTATTCGACGATCGTTTATCGCGATCCTCGCAATCTTGCCTATTTGCTTGAGCAATTTGGCGGATACGAAGATAAGGTCGCCGCGTTGCAACCCCCACTCGAGCGGACGCTTACGCACTGGATGTATCTGATGAGTCCCCTGGGAACGCAGCCTGCAGTGAATGATGGTGGGCGCGGCCGGTTCAACTCCGATTTCTTCGTGGATGGAGGAAGGGGCTTCGACCGACCCGATTTTCTCTGGCTCGCAAAGAATCTCCTGGGTGCGGATATTGACGATCCAATGGAAGAACCGGCTTTCACATCTATGGATTTCAGACCATCCGGGTTTGCGGTCATGCGGCAGAATTGGACGAAGGAAAGCCCGTACCTGATGATCAACTATGGTCCCTGGGGAGGTGGGCATTCGCACCCCGATATCTTGAGTTTCGAGCTGTTTGCCTATGGTGAGGCAATGGCCGTGGACGCGGGCATTGGTGTCAGCTACGACGACCCGCATCATCGGCCCTGGTATGTGACCTCCAAAGCGCACAATATGCTGGTGTTCGACGATGCGAAACTCGATCGCAAGGACGCCGTAGGGGTGGATCCGGTTTGGAGCTCTGGCGATCTGCTGGATTACTTTTCGGCGGAACAGCGAGGATACGAGTCGAGCGGGATCTGGCACCGCAGGCATTTCCTGTTCCTGAAGCCTGAAGATTCGTCACCTGATGCGAATCCGTATTTCCTGGTTTTTGACGCTTTTTCTACGGTTGCGATGCGCCGAACAGCTTCGTTCATGCTCCACGCTCCTGAGCCGCTCCTGTGGGGAGGTCCTGGTCAACTCTATTCCAAATCGCCGGGGCTGGTTGTGGCTACCCCCGATCCTGTCGCAATCAGCCGCGGTATGGGAATGGCCAATCTGGGTGGCGTGTCCTCCCCCGGGCGGCGTGAGATTGGGTGGGTATCGCTGGAGGTGAAGACCACAGGCGGCAGCCAGGTGGATGGCCTTCCGGTGGTGCTGTTTCCGTATGTAGATGAGTTTGATAAGAGTGTAACGGTCCGGCGAGGCGAAAATGCGGGTCCAGGAGGTACGCTGTATCTTACTGTGCTGCACGGAGAGGTCACGGACCACATCTTGATTTCCGATGGCACGTTGAGATCCTTCGGGAATGGCAACCTGACGACGGATGCAAAATGCGCTGTGGTGAGAACCCGGCTGGATGGCACATACATTTCCCATTCTGTAGCTGCAGGTGCCAGACTGAACTATCGTGGGCAGAAGTTGATACGCTGAAGAACATGACCGGTATTTTTGAGGCCGTGGGCACCTTGCTCACGGCCTTTCTGTTTGGTGTTCCGTTTTCATTTGGATTGCTCTATATTGGCCCGCGTTGTGGCGTTCCTGTATTTCCATACCGGTGTTGTGAGAGGGTCTAAATGCGCCTACTGCTGATATTGGCAATCCTGATGATGAGTTCTGGTCAAAGCGAGGCTCAGAATATATTTTCGCCCGGGTTCCATTTTGGCGAGCTCAATATTCCAGATATGGAGGAGAAAGTCGAAGTTGGTGTGCATCTGGACCGGTTCACAGAGTATGGTAAGCCACTCTGGCCAGGATGTGATGCGTTCACAGAGGTGATCAATAATGACCGGAAGAAGTATGGTTTGCGTGACAACAACAAAGTGACAATCGATCCCGTTGCTTTGGATCAGACCATGGGATTCAACTTGCTTGCGATTTCATACCAGAAAAGAATTGCGAAGTTTCACAGGCCTTCTGTCAGGATATTTTCAATTTTGGGTCTGAGCATCGAGGAACCGACGAAATTTCTACAGAACAAATTCATGCACGAATTCCTTTTCGATATGTTTGGCGATCCAGCGTGTCACGTACCCACGAATAAGACTCGAACAGCATTTGACGCAGGATTGGGGTTTGAGGCCAACTGGTGGATGTTTCCGATTTTCAAATGGATGCCTTTTTTTGGCGGAGTCGGAGCAGCCGGCGGTACGATCCACCAGGAGGCGTTCGTCCAGATTGGAGCAAAACTCGAATGCAATTGTGGAGGGTTGTCCGGGATGGTGAGAATGGGCGCGACTGCGCCCGGGTTTGCCTTCAAAGGACCCGCAATCGCAGGAGACTACAGGGCCTTCCAGGTAGCCGGCGTCCTGAACCTGAACAAGATTCATCCGGTTCTTCCGGATACGGAAGCCGGAATTTATCGGACCCAAGGCTGGCTTCTCACCCAGATGGGTCATCGGATTGGCGAGACGCTTGTTTTCATAAATGTCAGTTGGCAAAATGGTGCCTATACTGCAGAACTTACAAACGACAATATGGGCGGAGGTGACTTTGGACCGACATTTGGTTTTCGCCTCCAGGCCCAGGTGCCAACGCTAGTTCGTTACGGAAGTAAGGTTTTCGACAAGATTGGACTGAAATGAACAGGGAGGTCCAATGCGCAATCGTGTGATCGTGGTGGTTGTATCATGTCTCCTGCTGCAGGGATGCGCCACCATTGTGGGGCTGAATTTGTCCACCCGGCTTGAAGAGATAGATCTGACGAGTTCCGTCGTGGATCTAAGGACGGAGGGAACGAGTGTCTTGATCACTGTGCCTCTGACAATAGATATTAAGGATTCGAAGGGTTTCAATCTGGCTCTGACTTATGGTTACGTCGAACACATTGAATCCTGGACCTGGATTTCTGCGAAAGAGTATAAGTATCGATTCACCATGGAAGTACCCTCAGCCGACATCAGCGAAGAGCTTGAATTCACGCTTTGGAAAATGCATCCCGACACGGAAGCGCCGGAAAGGCTGGCGGGAATCAAGGCAAGTGTGCAGCGTTTTAACTACGCCAAAAGGACGGCAGTAAGTTTTGCCATCCTGTCGTTTTTCTTCTGGGCAACAAAGTAGACACACATGCCCGCATCCGGTTCCTGTGTTTGCATCGCACTTCATCTTTTTCCTGCACATTGGAGACCCGTTTGGCAGTCGCCAACAAGAAGACACCGAATATCCTCATCTTCCTTGTCGACCAGATGCCATTCGATGTGATGGCTCCCGGCAATCCCTGCCAAATGCCAAACGCTGAGAGATTGGTCGAGGAGGGTATTTCATTTACCCGGGCGTTTACTTCCTCGCCGCACTGTTGCCCCTCCAGAGCCACGTTCGCAACCGGACTCTATCCTTCACGACACGGTGTGTTCAACAATGTGGAAACAAATACAGCCTTTCAGTTCGGGCTGAATCCCGGAGTGCGGACTTTTTCTGACAATCTGGCCGAGGGTGGTTACAAGCTGGCCTATTCGGGAAAGTGGCACGTGTCCAATGAGGAAACCCCTGCTGACAGAGGCTGGGAAGAGCTGGTACCTTTTACGAAGAACCGGTTTTCGAGAGGGAACGAGGATTGGGACGACCGGGCTGACCGTGAGAGCCCGGAGCGGTGTCCCAGGGAAAGAGGTGAGATCATTCGACCGGGATGGGGATCTGTTCGTGCAACGGGCGAACGAATCACCGGGCCGGATGCCTACGAGCAGACGAGCTGGTATCGTGACGCGGTAGCCCCTGGACTTCGGGCGCTGCCGAACCTGGCCAAACAGGAAAAGCCCTGGGCGCTTTGTATCAGTACGGATATGGGTCCAGCTACTCCGGTACCGGAGGAAATTGCCGCGCTCTATGATCCCTCTGATGTGGAACTGCCGGTCAGTTTCAGCGATTTCATGCACGACAAACCCCGAGTATACCAGAGGATGCGGTACCAGATCTGGGGGCAATTGACGGAAGATGAGGTTCGTGAGTCGATTGCCCACTATTGGGCGGTCTGCACACTTCAGGATCGCTATCTGGGTGACATTCTGTCAGCACTCGAGGAGACCGGGCAGGCCGAGAATACGGTTGTTGTTTTCCTGGCGGATCACGGTGACTATCTGTTCGCCCACGGTCTGCGATGTTTGGGGATTCCTTCCTTTCGTGAGGTCTACCACGTGCCCGCTATGGTGCGCTGGCCGGCCGGAATTTCCGATCCCGGGAGGCAGGTGGACGCATTTATCAGTCTGGCGGATTTTGCCCCTTCGTTCATTGAGCTGGCAGGATGCGATGTGCCCGGGGATTTGACGGGGCGAAGTTTTGTGCCTTTCCTGAAGGGAGAATCGCCCGCAGACTGGCCGGATGCCTGGTACTCTCAGACCAAAGGAAATGAGGTTTACTACACACAGCGTATTGTTCAGACGGACAAATACAAGTATGTCTGCAACTGGTTCGATTTTGACGAACTCTACGACCTGGAAGCCGATCCCCACGAGATGGTGAATCTGGCATTCCCGGACGAACTTCATATCATACCCAGGGAAGTGTCCGATTCCGCATCTGCGCGAGAATACAGGCCCTGGCCGCCGTTGCCGAATCATCTGGAGGATGTCCGGCAGGAGTTGCTTGCAAAAATGTGGCGATTTGCCAGGCGCGAAAACGATATTATCTTCAACTCATACCCGCCTGTTGCGCTCGCACCCTACGGTCCCATCACGGGACTGGGTCCAGGATAAGCCTGATGCGACTGGTGTGCTTGGCCTTCCTTTGTCCGCGAAACATCTCTTCATTTCGCCAGGACAGGCCCCACGTGTTAGGGCGGCCGGTCTCTCCAGGCTGGAGCGCCGGCCCCTTGGAGCACTTGTCGCGGCAGTCTCCCTACACGCTGAACCACCTGATTTAACGCTTGCTTCTCCCGGTGCGATTCCCTGAATTTATGGACCGTCAGATCGGAGGGTCTTGTGACCCACCGGCATCTCAATATCAACCAATG
>CAVOEZ010000081.1:0-10239 GCA_963694355.1 Latescibacteria bacterium UBA2968
GGGGTGGGACTTCGATACACCCTCCATCGCTGCGAGGCAGCTTCGGAGGGCACTCAGTCGGACGGCGGTGACTTCTTTGGTATCTGGTAGACTGCCCACCTTGATCTCCAGGGGTGGGACTTCGATACATCCTCCATCGCTGCGAGGCAGCTCCAGAGGGCACTCAGTCGGACGGCGGTGACTTCTTTGGTATCTGGTAGACTGCCCACCTTAATCTCCAGGGGTGGGACTTCGATACACCCTCCATCGCTGCGAGGCAGCTTCGGAGTGCACTCAGTCAAACGGCGGTGGTGTCCTTTTGTCTTTTCAGGCTACACCACTGCAGTTCTGCGGATCGGAGCAACGCGGCCTTTTCGAAGCCGCCTCGTACCCGGAGCACTTTGCGTCGATTTTCCACCGGACCCATTAAGAAATTTTCCAATTTACCTGAAGTCCCTGATGTATCTCGCCGCGTAAGATCTGACTTCGTGACCGTTCAACACGTGGAAATGTCGGAGGCGGTCGAGTGTTTGCAGCGAGAAGCGTTTCACGGGGATGTAGACGATTTGCTTTTTGTATTTTTTTGCGATCCTGCGCCAGCGGGTAAGCGGCGGGCGCGGTGACACGAGGATAACCCGTTTCTCTTTGGAGTGGTAAAGTGCTGCGGTGAGCAGTCGCTCCTCAGCGGTAATGGCTTCGTTGAAACGTTCGTCGTGCCAGATATCGGGAATCGGTCTGGGCGGAAACATCAGCGAGCAGCCCCCGTAGATGGCCTGACCGATTCCGGGTCCGATGATGTTGTCGGCAAAGTTGGTGGCGAAGAAGCAGAGGGTGGATTCTTCCTTGTGCTCGGCGTACCACGTGGTCCGCCAGGGGTACTTTTCCTGTTCAGTCGGGCTCTCGAAGAGGAAGACGACGATTTCGACGGTTCCGCGCGAGGGCGGCATTTCCTTGACGTAAATGTCTCCAGTGTGCCAATTGCGCAGGGTTTCCCGGATGTCCAGCCCGTCTTTGAGCGAGGAGGTGAACTTTTCCGTGCGCGCCAGGTCCTGTCCCATCAGGTCACGAGCTTGCTCCCGAACGTGGGTGTTGAAGCTTTCGATTTTGTCGTCTTCGGGCGGGTAGGAGCACTGGCGGAAGGGATCCCAGCGCATTTTCCAGTCCTGCTGTTTCTGTGGGGGGGGCGTGGGTTTCAGCGGCAGGGTTCGCCATTCGGTTTCGATTCCTTTCAGCCGATTCTTCGCCTGAGCGTCTCCGGTTGGAAATGGGATACGGTCGAGGCCGACAGGGACCTCCGGAAAGAGGGAGGGAATGCCCTGAGGTGGATAGGTGCGCGCCGTTTCCAGCAGGGTGATCGCAAAGTCGTCACCGGCGATTTGTTTGGCGGCCAGGGCGAGCGTGTAGAGGTCCGGTGTCATTCTCCGGTCCATCAGCGTGAGGTTGCGAATGTATCGCAGCATCAGGGAGAAGATCTGCGGCGTGAGCCAGTGGTGCTTCAGGTCGTGCTTCTTGATCCAGGCAGCGCGCGCTTCGAGCAGCAGGGCCTTGATGCCGTCGATCGCGAGGGTTCGGTCGGGCATAAGCTCGGAGCGACGGTGCTCGTAGAGGGCGGTGACGAAGGGTAATTCCCCCATTACGAAGTACAGCGTTTGCGGGGCTACCCTGTAGACCTCAGGCGTCCAGACCGAGGGTGTGGGTACGGGATAGTCGAGCCGTTGATTGTAGGCGTCTCGCACCCAGGGCCAGTCGGCGACAGAACAAAGGAACAGGATATTGTCGTACTCGAGCTCCAGGAGGTGCAACTGGTAGGCCATCCAGTAAATACGCTCGAGGTGTTGTCCCTCCGGTGTGGGGAGACCGGTGAGTACGGCGGCTGAGAATTTTTCGAGGGAGACTTCCTTGAGCGCGTAAGGGTCGGGCAGAATAGTGGATTGTTCTACGTACCGGTCGACTTCGAGGTCGACGTAAGCGCGCGGGATTCCCATTTCTATTGCGGTCCGGAGACCTGAGATCACCGGTTGGCAGGGGTCGATCGGCACATACGTGTACGAATCCGCCTCGGTGCTGGGACCACCTTCACGCTGTGCGACGATGTGAATCCCCGGCAGCCGTTCGACAGCCTCTTCGATAACTTCTTCGAACGCAGGAGGAAGGGGCAGGGCGATACAGTCGTACGACGCGGCGAGGATTCGTCGACGCACTTCAAGAGAGAAGTCCCCGCTTCCGTGGAGGACCGGAAGGATGGTGAGGTTGGGACTGAGGTCAAAGATTTCGGGCATTGGTATTTGGGCTCTGTGGGGTTGGGTTTTCAGATTGTGTCGGCCGCGCGTTCTCGTGTCAGGTCTTTCAGACGATCAGTTGTCTGATTTGACCGTCTGGAGAAACGACTTGATGAATTCGGTGTACTCTTCTGCACTGCTCAAATGGGGCACGTGATCCATTCCTTCGAGGGAGCTCACCCCGGGGGCCGGGAGGGCTTTGGCGATTTCTGCCACAATGGTCGGGAAGAAGGGCTCGCTCCGATCACCTGAACTGAGCAGGGTTGGCGCTGAGAATCTGGAGAGTCGCTCGAGGTCGATGGTCAGCCACTCCGGGTCTCTCATTTCGTCCAGAAACGTGGGTGCGTTGTTCGTGAAGAGTTTTCGGTGCTCACTCGTGAATCGGATCCAGCACCCGGGACCGAAGGCAATGGTTTCCATAAAGAGTCGCGCACCCGCTTCGGCTTCGCCCTTTTCCAAAAGCTCGACGACTGCCCCTGTGCGCTTCCGCCCGAGTTCGAGTGTTTCCCTGGTGTCCGGATCGTTCAGAAGCCCGAAGAGCGGAGGCTCGTGAACGATGAGACTTCGAAACAGTTCGGGACGGTGCGTTGCGAGGCGCAGGGCGATCGATCCGCCGAAGGAGTTTCCGAGAATGTGTGCGGGTGCAAGTCCAAGGTGTTCGATCACTCCTGCGAGATCCGCGCCGTCCTCGTCGATGCTCCCCTGGGTGTCCGGACGCTCGCTCAGGCTGTGCCCGCGGCGGTCGTAGCTGAGTACCCGAAACGAATCGGTGAGGTAAGGGTAAATGCGATCCCAGCTGTGGTGATCTCCCCAGGAGCCGTGTACGAGGACCAGGGGATCGCCTGAGGCGCCTTCGAGGCGGTAGTGGATTTTTGTTCCGTTGACAGGGGCGAGGGGCAAGTTGGGCTGGGTTCCTTTTGGCCTGCGGCAGTTCTGCGATTGCCGGCACGGTTTGTTTTCGCTTTTGGATACCACGAGTGGCGTAGGCCGATTCAGTTGTCGTTGTTCGCGTCCGGGTTCAAGGGATCATCACCATCGAAAAAGAAATCACCGAGGCTGATCCCCGGGACTTCTCCTCCAAGCGCGCGTTGACGCTGCTCGGCGAGGCCGTCGAGGTCAAGGGCCTCTTCGCCCAGTACACGTTCGAGGGATTCGCGCCAGGCTTTGTCCCGGCTGAGCGGGTGCTCCGATTCCTGAGCGAGGCGCTTGAGCGCGTACTGAAGAATATGAATGCCGTCCCGGGGCGAGAACTCCAGGTTGAGACCGTGGGCCTGCTGGAGAAAGTCCACGGTGAGGTTGAGCATTTCTTCCTCGGCAAACGGCAGGTGATACTTGAGAATGGACATTTCGTCTTCGCGATTCGGGAAGCCGATTGGCAGCGTGGGCTGCAGTCGCGAGAGGATGTAATCTGGGACCTCGTAAGTGGACTCGTCGTCGTTCATCGTGACGCAGCAGCGAAAGTCCGCGTGCGCAGGTACGGTGATTCCGGCGACTACGGATTCGATATATCGTCTGTGATCGAGCAGTGGCGCCAGCGAGGCCCAGCTTTTCTCGTTCATTCGGTTGCCTTCATCCAGAATACAGATTCCGCCCGTGATCATTGCCGTGACGAGGGGGGAGGCGTGGTAGACGATTGTGCCTGACTCTCCGAGCACCGGGGTGACCAGGAGGTCCTCCGGGCGGGTGTCGCTGGTGCACTGGTAGATGTAGAGGTTCTGATTCCGGTTTTTCGCAGCGGCCATCCCCAGGGTGGTCTTGCCGATTCCGGGCGGTCCCACGAGGCGTGGGGCCAGGGGAAGATCGGCTTCGTGGATGACCAGCCAGCAGGCTAGCAGCTGACGCAGGACATCGGTCTGGCCGATCCAGTCCTGATATTTTTCGATGGGACGACTGAGGTGAAGGGACACGTCCTCGATCTTTTGTATATTGGCCGTAGATGCGGTTTGCGACATCAAAAATATTCCTTAAATTAGAAGTGTGATGTCTGTTTCAGGAATGGGCTGAAATATAACACGCCGGGGCAGATGTGTAAAGCAGGCCGGTCTCCTGAGGTGAGGTTCCCGACTTTGGGGGAGGTGCAGGTTTTCCCGTTACCTATTCGCAAAGATGGACTCTTTACTGGTAGAGGCCGGGCTTGCAAGTTCCTGTAACTGAAAGTATGGATCGTGTCTGGAGATGGAACCCTGTTCTGTGCATCCATGATTGTGGTAGATGGGTCGAACACCCTTTCTGTTTAATTCCAAGATGGAGGCGACATGTCGCAAACGTCGGAGAAAGCATTGATTGGTCGCGCCCTGAAGGGTGATCAGCAGGCATTCTCGTCGCTCTACCGGGCTTACCAGCCTAGGATTCTGGGGTTGGTTGCACCCAGAGCCGAGGACCGGGATGAGGCCGAGGATGTCGTTCAGGTGACCTTCGTGAAAGCGTTTCAGTCGCTGGGTAATTTCAGAGGTGAGGCCGCCTTCTCAACCTGGCTGACACGGATCGCCCTGAATGTTTGTAATTCCCATCGGAGGTCGCGATGGGTAAGAAAGGGATACTTCCAGGAGGTGATGGATATCGATTCCTGCCTGAGTGTGGATCGCGATCGCATCAAGTCGGATACACCGGAAGATGTGGTGAGCAGGCGGGAGATCGTGATGGACTGTATTCAGGGACTGCCTCAACAGTATCGTGAGGCGATGCGGCTGCGATATATCAAGGAACTGACCTATCTGGAGATTGCTAGAGAGCTAAATGTTCCGATGGGCACTGTGAAGACGTGGCTGTGCAGGGGACGGAGAATTTTGAAAGGTGAGCCCTGCATTCAGCAGTTCCTGGCGATGTAAAGTTTCCCGACAGGTAAAGAGGGATGAAGAAGGGCGGTCCGGCGGGGACTGCCCTTCTTGGTTTCTGTCCTTGCTCGAACGCAGCGTCCGTTCAAGAGGAAGGCGTGACCTGTTCCAAATAGGTTACCAGTTCGGCGCGAGTACTCGAGTGACCCTGGTTTCGAATGGTCTGCTTCGCCCAGGCCAGAGGTGTCGTTCCGTACTCGTCGTCCAGGGCGTTCGTGTCTGCCGCCGCATCGATGAGCAGTTCTGCGATTTCTTGCGAGGCGCAGTTGTGAAGGGGTGTCTGTCCGGAATCGGCCCTGGCGTTCGGGTCTGCCCCACGCTCGAGAAGAAGCTGTGCGACCTCGACTTGCCCCGCTTGAGCTGCCGCGTGAAGCGGCGTGCCGATGACTGCGTTGAGACCGATCCTGCCCTTGAAGGAAATCGCTGAAGCGTCCGACTCGAGCAGTTCGACCAGCCGGTCCTTTTCGCCGAGCGCTGCGAGCTGGCACGCGTCCGCCGAGGCGCCCTTCTCTAGGAGAAGGAGGGCGACCAGGTGTGATCCCCGGGAGATCGCAGAGCCGAGTGGCGTGTTGCCCTGGGAATCGACAGTATCGAGACTGGCTCCCTTATCCAGGAGAACTCGGGCGATTTCCGGGTTGGTAGCAACGTGGAGCGGTGGGGCGTCGTTCAATCCGGCTGTTGTGGCGAGGGTTGGCGTTTCGGTGAGGAGACGATCTACAGTCGCTGTGTCCCCCAGGAGACACGCGGTGAAGATGTCCATTTTTGCGCCTCGGTCCAGCAGAAGCCTGGCGACCTCAGTGTGTTCCCAGTGGGCTGCCAGCTGCAGGGGTGTCCAGCCGTATTCACCTGGTGTGTTGATATCGGCCCCCCGGTCCAAAAGCAGGCTGACCGTGTCCGTCTGACCTCGCTCTGCGGCGATCTGCAGAGGGGTTGGTCGTCCGACGGGGTGTGCGCCCGGCTGTAGCAAGGTGTCGGGTTCCGAATCTAGGGTTTCCGTGATGCCGCTGGAGTTCTTGTCCCAGATCGCACGCCGCAGTTGGGCGCCTGCGACTTCGAGACGGAGTTTGGGCCAACTGTCAAAGCCGTAGCGGCGCGCCAGTACGAGTTGAGCGTCCGTCAGTTTGGCGGATTCTGCAGAGATAGGGCGAGGATGGATTTCCGCAAACTCTTGAACAACATCGGGCTCACCCTTGCGTAAGGCACGCAGAAGGTCCTTGGCCTGGTTCTTGAGCTGCTTGAGGTTTGCACTACGGGGAATCGTGGTTGCTGCGGACATAGCGAACTCCTTTCAACTGATACCCGACATCCGCATCTCCGGGTGAGAAAAGAGAATCGCTCATTTTGTAAAGCAGGCGGGTGGACTCGGTCCTTTCCGCGGATTGGCAGCGCCCCGTGCACTTGCGAAGAAAGTAGCGTATTCGGGTTCAGGTGTCAAGAGGCTGCAGGTACCGGCGCACCAACTCTGGTTTGGGGTGAGACCTCGAGCGGATTTGTGATTTATTCGACACCTTCGGAATCGAGGCAAACGCGCTCAACTTCGCGCAGGAGATGTGTAGGCTGAATTAGGCAGAGGCATTGTGAATAGAGGCTAACGTTTCTTTGAGTGGTTGAGGTTGGCAGATGAACTTGGTATCGAGTATGATTCTGCCCGTATTCACCTGTAGGATGCTCGATTTGAAGATAGCGCAATGAAGTATTACATATAAAACATTAATTAATAATATTTTATGTGTAATATTTCGCAAGAATAGTTTTACGTATATTGACAAATAAGCCCCTATTACGTACGTTGTATGTATAAAATAGGGGTCAATATGAAACGGTATGCTGAAAAGATCTTACGTGAATGGTATGACAGTCCTCGCCGTAAACCTCTGGTGATTCGTGGAGCCCGCCAGGTTGGTAAATCTACTCTGGTTCGACAGTTCGCTGGGGAACAGAAGCTAGAACTCATCGAAATCAACCTTGAACGTCATCCTCAAATGGACGCTGTCTTTGCTACCCTTGATGTGAATCGGATCCTGCAGGAAATTGAGGGACTTACAGACAAGTCTGTGGGAAAAGCGGAATCACTGCTTTTTCTAGACGAGATTCAAGCAGCCCCTCACGCGCTGCAAGCGCTCAGATATCTATTTGAAGAGCGGCCTCAATTGGCTGTGGTCGCTGCAGGGTCTCTTCTTGAGTTTCTACTTGCTGAGAAGTCCTTTTCAATGCCTGTTGGGCGAATTGAGTATCTCCATATCGGGCCGATGTCATTCGAGGAGTTTATCCTGGAACTGGACCCGCGCCTGATGTCCCACCTGGTTGATTACGATGCATCAGCGGCCATCCCTACTACCGCACACGCACGTCTCCTCCATCGTCAGAGAGAGTACATGCTGGTTGGTGGAATGCCGGAGGCTGTCCTTGCTTTTGCCCAAGGCCAGGGATTCAGCGAAGTTGCAGACGTCCACCGATCCATAGTAGACACGTATCGGGACGATTTCTCAAAATATGCATCTCGGAGGGCACTGTCGAGATTGCAGACTCTCTTTGACCACGTCCCCAGGTCAGTGGGTCAGAAGACAAAATACAGCAACATATCCCGGGAAGAAACGGCTCGGGAACTTCGTTCTGCAGTTGAAATGCTTGGTAATGCTCGCATTGTATCCCGTGTTGTGCACAGCCACTGCTCGGGATTGCCGCTCAACGCAGAAATCGACCCTTCCACCTACAAGTTGCTGTTCCTGGATGTTGGGCTTCTGAATCACGCCATCGGTCTTGACTGGCTATCCATATCTTCGCTGGATGATAGGTCTCTCGTCAACGAAGGTGCAATGGCGGAACAGTATGTCGGACAGCATCTGCTATACCGGGAAGGAGGACGTGCGGTTCCCCAACTGAACTATTGGCTTCGAGAACGCCGAGTGAATAATGCTGAGGTCGACTATGTCATTTCCCGAGGGGATAGGATTGTTCCAATAGAAGTAAAGGCTGGCAAGAGCGGCACTTTGCGGTCTATGCAGCAGTTCGTTATTATCAAGAACATCAAACTGGGGGTACGGTTCGACTTGAACCCGCCCTCCTTTCAGCACGTGCATCATTATGTAGGAACGGAGAATGAAGTTGAATTCGATCTACTCTCTTTACCATTTTATTTGGTCGGTCAGTTGCACCGGCTGATAGATCAGTATCGGTCAGGAGAATTCGCCTCGCCATCCGATTCCTCAAGCGCAGAATGAGCTGGTCCACCGTTCAGCGCCAATGCCAAAAAAATTAAGGCCGCCAGGTATTCCCGACGGCCAAAGCGCTATCCTTCTTGGAATTGAACTGCTTGCAGGCAGAGCCATCTTATGGCGAGAACATATCTCGTAGCGTCGACAATACCTCATCTCGCGTGTTCCTGTCAATCGACCCAAGCGTAGCAGACAGTCTGGTCTTATCCACTGCTCGAATCTGATCGAGCACGATCTGACCTTTCTTGCCCTTGAACTTGCAGGCCACTCTGGTGGCGTAGTTTTGACCCTTTGTGGTCATTGGTGCCACGATAACCGTTCTTATGTGATGGTTCATTTCGTTTGGGGATAGGATCACACCCGGGCGCGCCTTCTTGATTTCTGCGCCCACCGTGGGACCCAGATCGATGAGATGAACATTGAAACGATCAACTACCACTCCCATTCCTCCTGGTCCCAGCGTGTCTGAAGGGTATCCGTATCAAGGGGCAAATCGTCGCCAGCCTCAGACATTCGCTTGAATGATTCCTCCCAACCTTGTCTCGGGTGGTCAAGTTTTCTAATCACTATCCTGCCATCCTGGGCCTCGATCTCCACTTCTCCTGCCAGACCCGTTTGCTCGAGCAGTAGCCGGGGTATTCTAACGCCCTGGGAGTTGCCGATTCTGACAATTCGAGTTAGCATCTTGTCCTTCACCATATGTTCGAGCATTCGCATTTAAGATCTAATGTAATTACAATGTAGTCACTGTGAATTGAATTGTCAAATCTTTGGGATGAGGACGTCATGATGCATTTGGCCTGCAATTGGCGTGCCGATGGCATTTCAATTTGCATTCTACCTATGGCCGCGATGCAATTGTAAAATTGCGAGCCAGGTTTGGCCTATACGAAGGTACACATGGTTCAGAACCAGGGAAGAGTTTGATCATTCGTTTCGATTTCAGATCTTCCCAGGCCCTGGGTCCATCTCCTAATTCCCTTCATACGCCAGCAGCACCACACCCATCTCCTCCTCCGCAGCCTGCAGCTTCTTCACCTGATCCGCAGATAGACTCGCAAGACTGAATTTGTGTTCTACCGCGACAATACAGTATCCCAACTCGTCTTCCAGAGCTTTTACCTTAGCGAGCCGGTCGTCGTCCAGTTGGGCAATTCGCATTTCTGAATTCGGCATCGGTGGATCTCCTCTATGGATGTGATTCGTGGATTACTTTCGTGCAGTCGGGTCGAGCCAGACCGACTTGCCAGGCGGGATCTTGACGATCTTCCCATTCGACAGTTCCGCGGTGGCTCCACTGGTGCCCGGATTGCGCAGACAGATGTTGTCGTCAGCGGCTACGATATCGAGTGGATCCTTCGTCGAAATCTCCAGGAGTGATTTCTGTAACAGCGCCTGTCCTGCCTCCAGGTGTCGCTTGTAGGTGATCTTCGATTTCGTGATTCGTGTAGTTCCTTCGAAGATGGGGATCTCAGTTACACTGTTCCTGGCGAGAGAAAAGATGATGCTTCGTGCATGCTGTTCGAAGCTGGCGATCGCGAGATGACCGTCACCGATTAGAGCTGCGGCATTCGCGTTTGTGGTGAGTGAATGCAGCTCGAGTTGCGCAGTTTTGATGGCCGACATATCCGGTGCGATCAATGCGGTAAGTTGTCCGGCTGATTCACCTTTCCGGATTCTGCGTGCCCTATCCTGCAAGCTCAGCGTGAGATCGTCAGCGACCGCCCACCAGGGCTGGAAGTAGTGGCGATTGAGGTAGATGGTTTTGCCTGATCCCTCGTAGACCAACCCAAGCCTGCCGTCCACATTGATCCAGGCGGGATGGTTCAGAGTCTGAATGATATCGCTGTTCGGATCGCTGCTAACACCACCTGTGAATTTGTACTTTTCCTCGGGCGTGTACAGGAGCCGGTGGCCAGTACCGTTGCCTTT
>CAVOEZ010000082.1:0-10186 GCA_963694355.1 Latescibacteria bacterium UBA2968
CCTATAGAAACGGGCTACGGGATTTCTCTTCCTGCCACTCGCCTCAGCGTTAGAACGAATTCAAATCCTGAATCACCAGTCCCGTGTAGACCTTCGGGTAGAAAAAGGTGGACTTGGGCGGCATTTTCTCACCTGCCAGAACCACTTCGCGCAATTCAGACATTCCCACTGGATTCAGAAAAAATCCTGCCCGGTCGGGCGCTTCACGGACAAGATTCAGCACGTCCTCCTCGACCTTCACGAACCTCACCTTCTCACCCCGGGTGAGCGTCTCGTCGTCCAGATCCAGCACCTTCGCCAGGACCAGTTGCAGCAATCCCGAACTGAGTTTCCGCCACGCTGCCGAATGATTCCCCTGGTCGAGCGCCCTGGGATCTACAGAATCCTTCAGTGTCAGATACTGGACTTCCGACCCGTTCCTCGTGGCGAGCCCGTAGACCGCCTTCCCGCCTTCTCCCCGTTTCCGAAGCTCCAGCAGCACCTCTGCGGTGGTCCCCAGCGGCTTCCGTTCGACCTCGAACAGCTCTGCCAGACCGGACTCGAGTCGCTTCACTCCGTCCTCGCCCAGATCGGTCACCACACGGTGAATCGCGTTGATCGCCATTCCTTCGGTATCGTCCATATTCACCAGCGTGTGCATTCGGTAACCGTAGGGCTTGCCCTGCCAGTCTGCACCTTCGGCCTTCGCCCGCTCGTCACGGTAAACAACCGCAGTCTCATATCTGTGGTGACCGTCTGCAATAAAAAACGGCTTGTCGGACAGCACGGCGGCGACACCATCGATCACCTCGCGATCGGTCACACGCCAGAACTTGTGGGTTACCCCTTCCCGGTCGACAAACGTAAACAGGGGATCACCAGAAAGCGACTGGGCAAGCAAGGATTGAATATTGCCCTCGGGATCGGAATACAGCGAAAAGATCTGACCAAACGCCGCACAGGTGTGCCGCATCAACTCGAGCCGATCCGCCTTGGGACCCGGCATCGTGAATTCGTGGGGAAGAATCGAGCCCTCACCCAGGGCGTCCGCCCGAACCAGTGTGACGATTCCCAGACGCGACTTCCTCACGGGGCCACCCGAGGTGTTGGCCTCGAAATCCTGAGCGTACAGGTAAATCCCTTCCTCCTCGTCTTTGACCAGGACACCTGCTTCCAGCCAGCCCTGGAAAGCGTCTCTCGCCCGCGTGTACCGGTTCGAAGAAGGTCCGTCTCCTTCCTCGTCCTTCCCCAGAATGATTCTCACGACATTATTCTCATTCCGGTCGTAAAGCTCCTGCTGAAACTTCTCGTCGATCACGTCGTAGGGTGGTGACACCACGCTGCCCGCGTCACCTGCCTGATCGTTATTGTATCGGATCCCCCGAAAAGGCCTGATTTCGGCCATTGCCCTTCCTTTCTGAAAAAGTTGATCTACCGAACCATCTCTGGCTGTCACTCAATCGTCCGTTCACCTCAGGCGCAGGAAAGGGCGGGACTCAGCCCGCCCTTTGAAGGTCTGTCCCAAACCGAATGTCTCCTACTTAACTCGCGTCTCCAGTTTCGGGTAACCCAGCTCACGATCCATTTCGTTGAACAAAGGTTCCCCGGCGATATACCGCTTCAGATTTTCACAGAAAAAGTCCACCGTCCGCTGCGGTCTGTAGTGCGAACCACCCGCCGCGTGTGTCGTGATAATCGCATTGTCCAGATCCCAGAGCGGACTGTCCTCGGGCAGCGGCTCCTTCTCGAACACGTCCAAACCGGCCCCGGCGATCACTTCAGATTTGAGCGCCTCCGCCAGAGCGGCTTCATCGACAATCGGCCCTCGCGCTGTGTTGACCAGGAACGCACGCTTCTTCATCAGCCCCAGGGTGCGCGCGTTGATCAGCTTATTTGTCTCAGGAGTCCACGGACACGCAAGGAACACCAGATCGGATTCCTTCAACAAATCGTCCAGCCGATCGATTCCCCACAACGCCTCAACGTAATCCGGCTTCTCCCCTCCCTGAACGTCCACCGCGAGGATTCGCATCTCGGACGCCTGTGCGCGTTTGGCGAACTCCCGACCGATCCCGCCGAAGCCAATAATTCCAGCGGTCGCCCCGTGCAAATCCTCCATTGTCGCTCCCGACCACTTTCGCTCTTTCTGGTGACGCAGGAACACGTGCAGCCCTCGGAACAATGCCGTCGTCAACGCCCACGCGTGTTCCGCCACCTGAATCGCATGAATGCCACTGGCGTTGCACAACCTAAAATCGCCTTCCTGCACCTCCGGCAACTTCATAAACATATCCATTCCGGCACTCGTCGTCTGAACCCACTTGAGGTTCTTCGCTGCGCGGATCATCTCCGCGTTAAACATCCCGAAAATGATCTCAACGTCCGCCATCTCTGCGGCGGCCTCGTCCAGCGGGTACATCACCACTTCCGAGCCGGGCGCAGTCTTCAGCACCTGTTTGCGCAGTGCTTCGCTTACGGGTGGACAGAGAGCGATCTTCATAAAGCCTCCAGTAAATCGGTCACGTGGGTGCGTCTGAGGGTCAGAAAAATCAGGGAGAATTTGCTCGGGAAAGAAGATAGGACCTGTGCGTCAGGAGCGCAACCGTGGATTGGTTTAGGGGCCAATTTAAGAGCTGGATCACAGAGGGCACTGAGGCTGAAGGCTGGATCACAGAAGGCACAGAACCCGGCACCGCCCAACCCTGAGGGCCATAGAAACTGTTTGTTGCGACCGGAAAGACCGGCTTTGAATCACGGGAGACGGATATAATTCAAGTTCAGAAATGAAAACCCGGTGCGCCTCAGTACCCCAGATTCGGCGCCAGCCACCTCTCCGCTTCCTCCACATCAATTCCTTTGCGCCGGGCAAAGTCTTCAACCTGATCCTTCCCGATCTTCCCCAGCGAAAAGTACTGCGCCTGGGGGTGACCAAAATAGAATCCGCAAACGGAGGCCGCGGGCATCATTGCAAAACTTTCCGTCAAACTTATTCCAGTACGGGACTCTGTTTCCAGCATATCGAACAGCGTTCGCTTCTGGGTGTGATCCGGGCACGCCGGGTAACCTGGCGCCGGGCGAATCCCTCGGTACTTACCCTTGATCAGATCCTGCTTCCCCAGCGCTTCCCCGGCCGAGTACCACTCCCGTCTCACGCGCTCGTGCAGCAGCTCTGTAAACGCCTCCGCCAACCGGTCCGCCAGGGCCTGCAGCATAATCGCGTTGTAATCATCGTGCTCGTCCTCGAACGCCTTCACGTGCTCCAGGGCGTTCAGCCCGCAGGTCACCGCGAACGCCCCGAGGTAGTCGTCCACACCGGGTGGCGCCACAAAATCCGCCAGGGCGAAATATTTGCCCGTGGCCTTCTGTTGCTGTTGGCGCAGCGTGGGGAATCGCGCAAGTTCGGCCGCGCGATCGCCGTCCGAATAAACGACAAGGTCTTCACCCTGGGTGTTGGCCGCGTAAAAGCCGTAAACGGCTTCCGCGCCCAGGAGTCGCTCATTCACCACGCGATCCAGAAGTGCCCGCGCGTCCTTGAACAACTTCGTCGCCTCTTCACCTTTCACGGGATCGTCCAGAATTTTGGGATAACTGCCGTGCATCTCCCAGACGTGAAAAAACGGGCTCCAATCGATATAAGGCACGATTTCCTCCAGCGGGAATCCCTCCAACAACCGCGTCCTCAGAAATTCGGGTGCCTCGATTTGCGTCGACTCCCAATTAATCTTCAGACGATTCCTTTTGGCCTCCGTGTACGGCACAAGCGGCCGGCCCCCGGGACCGTCCTCGAACGCTATCTGCGCCCGCTCCTGCGCCTCCTTGTTCTCGACCAAAAGCGTTTTGCGCTGATCCGGGTGCATCAGGGTGCCCACCACCCCCGTCGCCCTCGACGCGTCCTTCACGTAGAGCGTTGCCTGGGAGTAAGCCGGCGCGATTTTGACCGCCGTGTGTTTCACACTTGTGGTCGCCCCACCAATCAGCAACGGCACGGTAAACCCCTCCCGTTCCATCTCCTGCGCCACGTGAACCATTTCAGTCAACGAAGGGGTAATCAACCCGCTCAGACCGATCAGGTCCACCTGCTGCTCCCGGGCGGTGCGAAGAATCCGGTCCGCGGGCACCATTACGCCGAGGTCGATCACCTCGTAATTGTTACAGCCCAGAACGACACCCACGATATTTTTGCCAATGTCGTGAACGTCCCCCTTTACTGTAGCCAAAAGAATTTTTCCGCGCGTCTGCACAACACCTGCCTCGCTCCCTTCCATCAGCGGCTCAAGAACGGCAACCGCCTGTTTCATCACCCGGGCGGTCTTCACCACCTGAGGGAGAAACATCTTCCCCTCGCCAAAGAGATCGCCCACCACATTCATCCCGTCCATCAACGGGCCCTCGATGATCGCCAGAGGCGTATACTTCGTCAGCGCCTCCTGGAGATCTACATCCATATATTCACCCTTGCCGTGTAACAGGGCGTAGGACAGGCGCTCCTCAACAGAACACTCGCGCCAGGACTCGTCGACTTCCCGTACCGTGCCTTCTGTCTTCGCCGAATCCGCAAAGGTCACCAACCGCTCGGTGGCGTCCTCCCGCCGATTGAAGATCACATCCTCCACAAGATCCAGAAGATCCTTCGGAATATCCTCGTAAACCATCAACTGCCCCGCGTTCACGATCCCCATATCCATTCCCGCCTGGATCGCGTGGTAGAGGAACGCCGCGTGCATCGCCTCCCGAATGTAGTCGTTCCCACGAAATGAAAAGGAGAGGTTGCTCACGCCGCCGCTTACTTTCATTCCAGGACACCGTTTCTTGATCCCGCGAATAGCCTCGAGATAATTGACTGCGTATCCGTTGTGTTCCTCGATCCCCGTCGCCACGGTGAGAATGTTGGGGTCGAAAATGATATCCGTAGGAGACATGCCCAATTCGCCAGTCAAAATACCGTAGGCCCGTTCGGCAATACGCACCTTGTCCTCCGCGCTCGCGGCCTGACCCTGTTCGTCAAAAGCCATCACCACCATTCCGGCGCCGTACTGCCTGATCTTGCGCGCGTTCGCCTTGAAGCTCTCCTCACCTTCCTTGAGACTGATCGAATTCACGATCCCTTTGCCCTGCACGCAGCGCAATCCTGCTTCGATCACCTCGAAATCCGAACTGTCCACCATTACCGGGATCCTGGCAATATCGGGCTCGGCCGCGATTCGATTGAGAAATGTCGTCATCGCTGCCTTTGAATCCAGCAGCCCCTCGTCCATATTTACGTCCAGAATATTCGCCCCACCCTCCACCTGATCCCGTGCGACCGCCACGGCCGCTTCATAATCTCCTTTTCGGATCAGCCTGGCGAACCGCCTGGAGCCGGTAATATTCGTGCGCTCACCGATCATCGTAAAATTGGAATCCGGGCGAATCTCCAGCACCTCCAGGCCGCTGAACCGTGACAGCGGCTCACGCCCGGGCGCTACTCTCGGGTCTCTGCCCGCGACCGCCTCGGCGATCTGGTGAATATGCTCCGGTGTGGTCCCGCAGCACCCGCCGGCAATGTTCAGCCACCCTTCTTCTGCGAATACCTGGATCATCCCGGCGGTATCCTCGGGTGACTCGTCGTACTCGCCAAAGGCGTTCGGCAGACCCGCATTCGGGTAACAACTCACCGGAACAGGGCTGATCCTGGAGAGCTCCTCCAGGTAAGGACGCATTTCCTTCGCACCCAGGGCGCAGTTGATGCCCACACTCAAGAGGTTCGCTTGTGAAATCGACAGCCAGAACGCCTCCACAGTTTGACCGGAAAGCGTCCTTCCACTCTGATCCACAATCGTTACCGAGACCATAATGGGAAGCCGCCTGCCAAGATCTTCAAAACATCGCTCGATCCCGAACAACGCCGCTTTCAGATTCAGCGTATCGAACACCGTCTCCACCAGGAGCAGATCCACACCCCCTTCGACCAGCCCCTTCACCTGAGTAGAATAAGCCTCCGAGAGCTGTTCGAACGTCTGGGTTCGAAATCCCGGGTCATTCACGTCTGGGGAGAGCGAAAGGGTGATATTGGTCGGCCCAACAGCTCCTGCCACAAATCGCGGTTTCGCTGGGGTCAGCGCCGAATAGGCGTCTGCTGCGGATCTCGCCACGGTGGCTGCTGCGATATTCAACTCGTGCACCCGGTCCTCGAGCCCATAATCGCGCATCGAAATCGGCGTAGAATTGAATGAATTCGTCTCGATAATATCCGCACCCGCTTCGAGAAACCCTCTATGAATCTCTTCGATAATCGCCGGCTGGGTCACGCACAGCAAATCATTGCACCCCTGCAAATCCAGGTGATGATCAGTAAACGTGTCACCCCGAAAATCCGACTCTCCGAGGTTGTGCGCCTGGATCATCGTGGCCATCGCGCCGTCCATCACCAGAATTCGATCCTCTAGCAAAGCCTTCACCTGTTTCTCTTTAGTCTCCATTCCGTCCTTTCACCTGACCGGGCTGCAAAGTTGATATCGTACCCAAACCCTAAGCACACACATCCTGAAATGTAACCGATCCGCCGTTCGAATCAATGAAGAGGCCCTTGAGTCTACTCATCCTCTGGTTGCTCGCGCCCAACAAAACAAACCGCCTGGACAATGCTTGCTCAGCCCAGGCGGTCGACTATCTCTGTTCCCGGTGCTCCCTTGTGGTTCGAGTCCACAAATCCGCCAGTTACACCAGGTCTTGTATGTTATTCGGGTTTATTATCCCTGTTCCTTGCGCTTCTTCGCATTCTGACGCGACTGGAACTGCTTCTTGAGGTTCTCATTCACGTATTTGCCTTTGGTCTCTTCATGCCTCGCCGACACTGCAGCCTGAACCGAAGCCAGCTTGTTCTTTTCTTCGTCTGGTCTTGCATCGTCCTTCATACGTTGCCCAATGGACACCATTAGCTTCCGATATGTATTTTGGTCCTCTGGATTGGGATGCAGGGTGAAGGGCGGAACAAACTTTACGCCTGGGTATTTCTTCCGGCGCTGAGGGTTGGTCTCCTGCGTCAGATCCCGTGGGAAGAGTTGGAAAACGCACCTGTGCTTGGGGTGCTCGGCCTCCGTCATCTGTCCAAGCGACAGGGGCAACCACACCTCCACCTCCTTGCCGATTTTTTGGCCGAAGGTCCTCATCATCAATTCCTTGATCTCGTCGGCTATCTCGAATTTCAGCAGGAACCCCATACAGGAGTTGAGTATTTGAAGATTGTCATTCGGTTTCTTTTTCACGGACGGTACGAGTCTGTCGTGCTCGATGTCCTCAAAAATATCTCCGCTCACAAGCATTGTAATGGAGTCTACGCCGAATTCGGCAAGGGTTATGCCCGTCATCGTTTTCTTGAATTCTTGCTTGTCTAGATACTTGGCCAGATCGTCGGGAATGCTGTCAAAATAACCATTCCCCCCTTCTTGGCCCAAACACCGCCGCCGCCGATCACCAGGAGCTGGGGAGAAAAAATATAGGGCGCAAACTGGTCACCAGTAAAGGTCTCGGGTGCGTTAGGGAAAACGGTGATCTGATCGATCCGGATCTGCAGAACCTCTTCGCCTTGTTTAACCCCCGCGGCCCCCAGCTTCTTCTCGGTGGCTTCCCTCGAACCCACCCAGGGCTTGGAGGGGTCCTTTGCGTTGGAACATAGAGCGCTGTCTGGAGATATAGGCCGCGCGCCGTGAAGTAGAGCGTATTGCCGTCCGCCTCAGGAAGCGCCATACTGTAGCTGATTTCGATCGCTTCACCGGTTTCCAGGGGATTGTCTGCGGGGACGAAGTTTCCGCCGGTTTTGGATCTGGGGAAACTCACCACGATCACCGGTTTCGGACCGTTCTTGAAGTTGTGAATCGTATAATTGTAAATCTGACCTTCACCCCGGCCGCTAACCATCGAGGCCGCTTTCAGCTTGATTCAGCTCACCGCTGCGGTGGTGGCCTCATTCCTCAGCGCTTTCATCACCGCATTCACGGCCTCGGGCTTGGAAAAGATCTGGACACGGTTAAAGCTGATCTTGCCGCCCCCGTTTGCCCCGGCTTTGGCCTTCTTGGCTGCCTTTTTATTCCCAAACAGATTCATCGATACCCTCCGATGATTGGGTGTAAATATAAACCCCTGATTTTCAATCGCATTACCCAAAATTTATGGACCACGGAGCTGCAAGTCAAGAAAAAACGGGATCACACCTGGCCCTCGGAAGGCTCCGTCAGGCGGCCTCCTTTACGAAGGATTTGAGCCACCGCGCCCCCCTGTATCGGGGATACAGCGTGAGAAACCTGCCAATCATCAGGCAATTGTAACCCATCCAAGCGCCGGTCAGCCCGTATTCCAAAACATAAACGCAGATCAGAATTGCGGGCAGGAAGAAGACCAGCGCGGATACGGCCATTGCCCCGAAAATGTACCCGGTGTCGTTGGCGCCGATGAATATCCCGTCGAAAATGAATACGGCTGCGTTCAACGGCTGAATCAGGGCAACCCACGGCACCAGCGATGCAACCACCAGCGATACCTCGGTGTGATCCGTAAACGCGCGCCCGATCGGTTCCATCGCGAGACCGTAAAAGATACCATACCCTATTCCCAGCCAGAATCCCCAGGTGAGACACCGACCGGCCACGCGCCTGGCAGCGCTGAAGTCCCTCGCCCCAAGGTAATTGCCTACAAGCGTCTCCGCCGCGTGGGCGAATCCGTCCACCGAATAACTCACCAGAGACCAGATCTGCCACACCACCGCATTGGCCGCCAGCGGAATCTCACCCATCCTCGCCACCACACCCAGCATGAAAAACTGGGCGAAGAGCAAACTGGCCGTCCTCCCGAAAAGATTCGCATTGGTGGAAAGCAGCAGCCTCAGCTTCGCCCTGTCGAACAGGGAACCAGGCCGCTGTATCAGGTAAGACCGGTAGCGGACGGCCAGTACGATCAGCCCGTAAAGAAGACCGGCAAATGCAGCAAGAACCGATGCCCACGCTGCCCCGAGGACGCCCAGTTCGGGGGCGCCGAAATTGCCGTAGATCAGAACGTAGTCACCGGCCAGATTCACTATATTTACCACGATCGTCAACCACATTGGACTGATCGCGTCGGCTGCGCCCCGAAAAAATCCCGTCAGGGAAAAGGTCAGGAGCACCAGGGGAGCGCCCAAAATACGAATCTCGAAATACTTTGTGCCCCAATACTTTACATCATCTTTTCCACCTGCAAGATTAAAACCAGTCTCAGCCACCAGATCCTGAAACAGGACCACGAGAATTCCTGCTGAAAGGGCAATAAGGGAGGTCTGATACAATACTTGTGTGCAGGATCGGCGATCGCCAGCGCCGTAATACTGTGCGGTCAGCGCAGTGGTTCCCATCCGCAAAAATCCGAAGCCCCAGTAGAGGACATCGAAAAGCACACTCGCTACCGCAACGGCGCCAAGATACGCCACGTTCGGGAGGTGCCCGACCAGGGCGGTATCCACGATCCCAATCAGTGGAACCGAAAGGGTGGCAATCGTACTGGGCACACCCAAACGGAGAATCTGGCGGTTGAGTGAAACACCCTGGCCGCTCATGAAAAAATTGCCACCAGACCGCCCAAAAGCACCATCCCAACGGCGATCCACCGGAAGGCTTCGCTGGCGATCCGGTTCCGCAGCCAGGTGCCCGCAAAAAATCCCGCCACGATACCGGGGAATCCGGAAACACACAGCGTCAGGCAATCTGCGTTCAGGAGCCCCGCATTGTAATGAAAGGGCAATCCGCCCAGGGAGAGGATAAGGAAATAGGCCAAAAGGGTCGCCCGGAAGCGCGGCACGTCCCACCGCTGCTTCAGCCCCAGAAGCACGATCGGAGGTCCGGATACGGCCGTGCATCCGGCCAGGGCCCCACTCAGAAAACCCGCCCCGGCAACGGTGGGCTGTTCCCTTTTGAATGGCCTGCCGGGCCGCAGTTGCAACATAAGCGCCAGGCCCACCATCAAAAGGCCAATGCCTCGCTGCATGGTGAGCGTGTCTGTGAGACTCAATATATGGACACCTATCGGAAGACCTGCCAGACCGGGAATGGAAAGCAGGAGGAGCTTCCGCCAGTCTACCTCACGCCAGAGTTGGATCATCTGAACCGACCCCAGAGGAATCCAGGCAATAAATAATGCTGGGACAACGACTTGTGCAGGATACCCTAAGATCAGTCCTGGCATCGCCAACAACATGAACCCA
>CAVOEZ010000083.1:0-10144 GCA_963694355.1 Latescibacteria bacterium UBA2968
ACGGAGTCTGACTGAACGCCGAACAGCAAGGCGCCCAGGCCCGTATTATAGTGCTCGGCTGCAAGCTGTGCCCTGTCGAACAGGGCCTGTTGCGTCTCGTCAAGAATCTGGCTTCCCAGAAACTGCGAAGGTTCTGTTTTCTGAGGTACAACAAAATGCCGCGCGCCGTGCTGTGCCAGCAGTTGCACAAGAACCATCGTGCTTTCAGCCTGAGCTTTTACATACGTCCTGGCTGCGGGCTGGGTATCTGTGTTGAGATAGTCTAAGCCAGTCCAGAAATCACCCATACTTCCATTCACAAGATACAGTGCATCCGGGTCCACAGTCGTGGAGTCTCCCAAAACGGCCAAAAACGCCTCGACTTGCTCTCGGACACTCATATCGTGGTCCAAAGGCCACGACCGTTGCGTGGCCCAGGCATAGTTGGTCCCACCCTCTGAGGAAGGCTTCAACCTCCCTAGACCAAGCATTTCATACAGCGCCTGGACATATACCTTGCCGTTCGATTGGGTTCCACCTGCGAAGATATTATTCGGGTTGGGAAAGTCTTTATTGTTACCGATTTCCTCCTGGTTGGCGCCAAAGACGAACAGTTCCGTATATGGCACGCCGGCGGCCGAAGTGCTGAGGAACAGGATGATCAAACTGGCTCCAAAAAGGGACCACCTACTGCGGCCAATCTGGGTTACCGACATAGCTACCTTCTATTGAATTGACTTTAATGTTGGCCAATGTTCGGGAAGACGAAAGACCTGTCCCATTCTGGTGTGCCATCCGTGTAGTCGATTTTGAACATATCGGGATTTCTCAACCTGGACCAGGCGTCGAATCCGAAAGTGGAGTCGAGGGCGTTCAGGTTGTTGAACGGCCGGTGGATTGCCATGATAAAAAAGGCATCAGCCTACTGTGATCAGGATGTTGCCATGCCTGTCCAACCGTGCACCGGCACCGGGTGGCACCAGCGTTGTAGCATCATAGTCCTCAACAATCAGCGGACCGTCCATCAGAGATGACTCGAGGTTCGTTCTCCCGACCACTGCCGTTTCGATCCAGCCATTGGACGACCCGAAATATGCTAGCCTCCGGTGTCCGGTACCTACTTCAGATTCGAGAGACTGGACAGACAATTCCGGTGCAGGGTAGAATGCTCTCAGCCGCAAGGTCACCATTTCAACGGGATCGTTCTCAGCCTTATGACCGTAGGTCCGTTCGTGTTCGGCTTCGAAGGAATTCTGCAGCTGTTCGATTTTCTCGTTACTCCACGCGCCATCGGAAACCGGAATGCCAAGTTCGAAGGACTGGCCTGCATATCGCAGATCTGCCCTGAACTCCAGCTGTGCGTCAGGAAGTTTCTCCAGGATCTCTGCCGTCATTTCCCTCATGCACGCGTTGAAATCGTCAGGTTTCATCGACTGGATCTCAGTCAGAAACGTCTGAACAACGTCATACTGAATTCCCGCCGCAAGCAATCCGAATGCCGAGAATAGTCCGGGCGATGGTGGAACGATAACGCGCGGAATCTCCATGCTCCTGGCCATTTCAACCGCGTGCAGCGGTCCACTACCGCCGAATGCGACGAGAGCGAACCTCCTCGGGTCTCTTCCTCGCTCGGAAGACACCGCACGTACCGCCCGAACCATTCTGGCGGCTGCAATCTGATGGGCGCCAAGAGCGACCTCTTCCTCGGAAAGATCCATCTGGCTGACGATCTCTTCTCGAAATCTGCGCCGTGCCTGTACCACGTCCAGCGAAAGCGATCCGCCAGCAAGCCCGGCCGGATTCAGATATCCCAGGAGCAAATTGGCGTCAGTCAGGGTCGAATTTATACCTCCACGTCCATAACATACAGGACCCGGATCCGCTCCAGCGCTTTCAGGACCGACCTGCAGGATGCCGCCGGAATCCACCTGCAGAAGACTTCCCCCGCCCGCGCCTATTTCCGCGAGATCTATGCAAGGCACGCGAATGGGATACCCACCGCCACCCATCAGCCTGCCAGAAAGACTGATCCCTCCACCGACCTCGAAGTCCGTGGCCCTCGGAATCTCTCCGTTTTCCACAAGAGATGCCTTGGCGGTCGTCCCACCCATATCGAAAGCGATCAGATCCTTTTCGCCCATCCGCTTTCCCAGAGCAGCTGCAGCCACGACACCTGCCGCCGGACCCGACTCGATGATCTGAACAGGCCGCTCCACCGCGGTTTCCACCTCAGTGATCCCACCACCTGATTGCATGATCCTCAGCGGACCTTCCACGCCAGCTCTCTTTAATTTGCTCTGCAGACCCGATAGGTAGGCCTTCACTACAGGATGAACGTAGGCGTTGACCACTGTCGTACTCGTACGTTCATATTCTCGAATCTCAGGCAGAATATCACAAGAAAGGGAGACCGTCCACGTACCGGCCTCCCTCAGGATTTCCCCTATTCTTTTTTCGTGGTCCGCATTCACATACGAATTCAACAAACACACGGCAACTGAAGTTACGCCTTCAGTTTTCAGCTTCTCGATCGCAGAAGTCACACTCTCTTCGACCAGCCTCTTTTCAACCGAACCGTCTGCAGCAATCCGTTCATCTACTTCCAGGCGTAGATACCTGGGCACCAGCGGCTTCGGTTTTTCCCATGTAAGATCATACAAGCGGGGCATCCGGAGTCGACCAATTTCCAACACATCCCGGAAGCCCTTCGTGGTGATCAATCCTGTTAACGCGCCCGTGCCGCTGAGGATCGCATTTGTCGCCACCGTCGTCCCGTGAATCACCTCTTCTGCTTCATCCCCGTGCGCTTTGCTGAATACCTTTTGGACCCCCTCGAGTATCGCCTCACCATAATCCCCGGGCGTGGAGGGCAGCTTGTACACCCGAACTTCGCCCTGAGATCCCAGGGCTACAATGTCCGTGAAGGTTCCACCTATATCGACGCCGATTCGCATAGGCCTAACTGGCACTCAGATAGCTGAAAAATTCAGTGATCCCTTCCTTTTCTTTCTGCAGCGCACCGGCCAGTTCCGCCACCTGATCTTCAGAGAGATCCATATTCTGCTGTACGAGTTCCGTGTCCGCTGCGTCAGTGTCGTAAAAAAGTCCGATCTCCGCGCACTTGGTCAACACATTGGCCAGGTAAACGATGGACGTCTCCTTGACGAGTTCTTCATCAGCTGAATTCGGATCATGGTGGTGCTCGATCGCATTGACAAGGATTTCTGGAAACCGCCACCTGAACGCAAGCCAGCCTCCCACTTCCGAATGATTCAACTTGAGTACTTCTGCTTCTGTGGCTGTCGATTCCTTTCCCTCTGTTTTCAAACGATGCACAACCTGTTGGTACTGTTCGTTGAAATACGTGTCCAGGACGACTTTTCCCAGATCGTGAAGCAGCCCCGCTACGAAGAACGTTCCTGTGTCTCGATAGCCGAGGGCATTCGCGATAATTTTGGAGGCTGTCCCGCAACCGATCGAGTGAATCCAGAACGCCTCACGATCGAAGCTGTCCTCCACGGATGGGTCGGGAAGGGCTTCATAGACAGAAACGCCGAGTGCCAGTCCCCTTACCGCGTCAAATCCCAGAACCACCACGGCCTGCGGGATGGTCGTGATCTGCCTCGAAAAACCATAGAAGGCAGAATTCGCAAGATTCAGAACTTTGGCGGACATCGAAGGGTCATTGGCGATAATTGCCGCAAGTTCTCTTGCACCGGATGCGCCGTCGCTTGTTACCTCCAGGATACGACCGGCAACACCGGGCAATGTCGGCAGATTCTTGATATTCCGTATTTGCAGAAACATCTCGTCCCGGTCCACCGGTGCCTCCCTTTGCGAAAGTTAATTTTTCAGATAACAGATGATGTGTTGATAAGGTACAGAGGTTACAGGATAGTCCCAAGATCAGCCCAGGAACAGGTATTTTGCAATGAACAAGACTGCCAGCACATCCACCAGGGGGTGAACCTCATCCCCGCGCCCTCCGAGCCGTCTCAGGAGTGGATAAGTAATAAACCCGACTGCGATCCCATTTGAAATGCTGAACGTCAATGGCATCGCGATCATTGTCAGAAACGCGGGGAGGGCGTCCGAAAGGTCGGTCCACTTCACCCGTGAAGCAGACCCCATCATCAGAACGCCGACTACCACCAGGGCGGGAGCGGTTGCAAATGAAGGGACCGCCTGCACGATCGGCGTCAAGAAGAGTGCGAGCAGAAAAAGTATTCCCGTAACAACACTCGCGAAACCCGTTCGAGCCCCCGCCGACACACCGGACGCGCTTTCGATGTAAGTCGTCACCGTGGATGTCCCGAATATCGCACCGGCCATGGTTCCAATGGAATCCGCGAGGAGAGCCCTGTTCGCCCTCGGCAATCTGCCTTTTTCATCTAGAAAACCGGCCTTCTCCGATACGCCGACAAGTGTCCCCATAGTGTCGAACAAATCCACGAATAAGAATGCGAATACGAACCCTATGAGTCCCACGTCGAACGCAGCGGGAAGTTCCAGAACGGCCTTTCCGAAAAGTGATTTCGGCCAGGTTGGGAGGTCGAATATTGCGGTTGGTAGAGGTGCCTGCCCCGTAGCCATCGACAGCAATGCCACGCCTGCAACTCCGAAGAGAATGGCGCCCTTTGCACCCCTCACCAGCAGTACGCCAATTCCTATGATACCCAGAAGCAGCATGCCGAAAGACGCACTCTGTACCCTCCCCAGAGAGAGCAAGGTATGCTCATCGGCCACAACGAATCCCGCGTTGCGCAACCCGATAAACGCGATGAACAGCCCGATCCCTGCGGCAGCAGCATGCTTCAGTGCGGCCGGCACCGCGTTGATTAAGGCCTCCCTTACGCGCAGCAGGGTGAGCGCGGTAAACAGAATTCCCGATGCCAGTACGATCGCCAGTACCTGATCCTGGTGAATATGCTCACCCACCACCAGGGTCACAAAATACGCATTGAGTCCCATCCCGGGCGCCAGCGCAAAAGGGTAGTTCGCCCCGATGCCCATAATGAGCGTAGCAAGAGCCGCAGAGATGCAAGTTGCAAAGAGGAGCTCTGGAAACAGATTCTGTCCAAGCGCATTAGACAAAATCATGGGATTGACGATAACGATATAGGCCATGGTGACGAAAGTGGTCACACCGCCAACCGTCTCCGTACGGAAATCCGTATTCAATTCTTTGAAATGGAAGAACTCTGAAACACGCCGCATCTCTTCTCCTGCAATCTGCTCAGTGACAAAGTAAAAGGAGCTACCTCAGGATCCGTCCATAGTTCTTTGCGAAAATTATGAAATCCGAAAACCCGACCCTGTCGTCCCTGTCCAGATCGTAAACAGGGCTGGAACCGCCGAATTCCAAGGAGAACAGAACGAAGTCTTCGAAACCGACCTCTCCGTTACCTTCAAAGTCCGCAGTGAGGGCAGGGTACCCGGCGAAACGTGCTGTGGAGGCGAGCACCGCTCTTGCAATGCCCTGGACAAGGGAAATATCCACACCGGCAAGCGAGTCCACGCTCGTATTCAAATGAGAGGCCGGATTACGAACATATTGAAACACGCCAATGCCGGCATACCCCCCATCGATGAAAGACTGGTGGTCCGAACACCGGCATCCCCGATTCGTGATAACCACGGTCCCACCGGTGCCGTTGCTGGCGTGCAGATCTGTGTATTCGTCTGCTGCCTCGGCAACAAGTTCACCCAGATCTGAATAGGGATGAATGGTATCCAGCGAGAATGCGTCGGGAAAGGTTGGCGATCTGGTCCCTATGGAATCCAGTGTAAGCATCAATTGGATCTCATCACCGGAATCTCGCGACCGGTCTACATAATCCTTGCTCCCTATAAGCCCCAGCTCCTCTGCACCGAACATGACGAATTCGACCGTCATTTCCAGTTTGGCGCTTCTCAAAATCCGTGCGATTTCGAGGACCGCGGCAATGCCGGTTGCGTTATCGTCGGCGCCTGGCGCCACATCCTGGGCACGCTGCGTCCTGTCGATTGAAATCGAATCGAAATGACCGCCCAACACGAGTTTCTTTTCATTGTGCAGCGTCCCCGGTTTTGTCGCAATCACATTCCACTGCTCCGTGTCCTGGAATACGAAACGGTGGAATGCCTCGCCGGATTCAGTTATCGCCCGGTAGGTCCGATCCTGAGTTACAAGGAACGTGTCATATCGAACCGCCGTGTAGCCCATGGCCCGGAAGGACTCCCCCAGCCATCTGGTCGCTACTTCGTTTGAATCCGAGCCGATAAACCGCGTCCCGAAACCAACCAGCCGCCTGGTACTGGCCTCGATGCTGTCTGCGGAAACTTGCGCCACCAGGGATTCGATTGCCGGATTAGGTGCTGCACCCACCGCTGGGCAAAACATCAACACGATTAGACAGGTCGTTAAGATGACTACTGTATTCATTTCGAGAATTCTGTGCGGATGGCCTAAACTCCAATTGAAATGTCTGCTGTGTTGTGGAACCCGATACCTCAGGGTTTCACGCAATGCCTTGGCTATGATTTTCAACACCCATTTTGATGGCAAAATAGATTCCGCCTGTCAGAATGTCAACCCATAAACCCTTGAATTTCCTGCTGGAGAAAATCCAACTCTGGTCGATAGGTTCTAGATAGAGTCGGCATTGACAACAGCGGGAGGAAAACGAAATGATATATGTTGCTGCAGGAAGTCTTCTGGCCTCTGGACTGCTTTGCTTCTGGATCTCGGTGAGTTCACTATTGCGGATCGACATCGAGCAATCGCTGGTTCCTCCTGCGCCTGCCGAACCCAAGGAGGATAAAGAGGAAAAGCCAAAACTGACAAGACTTGGCAGACCTATTGAGGAAAAGCGTCTCAACTAATAGTTTCCTTTTATTGCATACCTCGGGAGCCCCTGTCGGGCTCCTTTTTTATTTGCTGGATTACACCAAGTTCTGCCGAACAAAGCTGGCGGACCAACACTCCGCTTGGTGTTGAGGCTGTTAGGCTACGACCATCAGAACCCGGGTTTGCCCTTGATTTTAGTGGGGCCGTGGGTTAGATTTCACACCGAACGCAGCCGAAATTGGCTGACCGTCAACCTGAGCGTTCAGGGTGATACCTGCCCCGCATTGGAGCGAGTGGACATGCCGGAAGATATCGGGCACATACTCAAAACGTGGTCCTACGACCCTCAGAACAGCATTCGAAAAGTGATCGATGCGAATGGTGTCGAGAAGATCCAGGTTCGTGTAGACCAGGGGGCCTTCCAGGGCATTCTGCAAATGGAACTCGACGGGCGGCCGGACGGAAGGCAGCCCCACAACCAGACGTTTATTCTGGACTTTTTCAAAAATAAACTTCAGGACCATATAGATTCGGGTAACTCGGAATCCACCTTCACGTTGAATCACGAGGACTGCGAAGAAATCTTCGATGAAAGCAGAAGGATCTATGAACGCTACGTTTTTCTGCTGCAAATTCAGGATTACTCCAGGGTAATACGGGATACCGAACGAAACATGGAGGTCTTTCGTTTCGTCAACCAGTATGGCGAAACAGAAGAAGATCGGCAGAACCTGGAGCGCTGGTGGCCCTACATCATCAGGATCCACGCTCACGCTAAGGCGCAGATCGCCTCCCAAAACGAAGAATACGATTCCGCCGTTGAGATCATACGAGAAGCCAGAGAGAAAATCAAAAACCTGGATTCCAGTTCAGCCGAAGAATTTCAGGTCGAAAAAAATAGGTCCCAGCAGGTACTTGAGGAATTGGAAGAGGAGATTTCGAGTCGAAGGCCAATGAGCCAGTCTGACAAACTCCGGGAAAAATTGGCTGAAGCGGTGGAAGAAGAAGATTTTGAAAAAGCTGCTGCAATCAGGGATCAGATTCGGGAACTCGAACAAACCTGAGCCACGAGGATTTGCAAAAAAACTTGACACAGGATACAGTTTCTTATAATCTCCCAGTCCGTTGTTGAAACTTTACTTGGCACTTTGAGGAACAATAAAAGTGAACACGCTCATTCCTACAATCACCTCCTTATTGCTGGAATCCCTCGCAGGTGTAGGCCTGGTAATCGGCCTCGTCGCCACCGGCGGCGAGGATAGAGAGCGGGTACGTCTATAGTTAACCTTTAAGATCAGCTGACAAACCCGCCATCGAAGCTATCGACGGCGGGTTTTTTGATGGCATCACGGAGTTGACAAAGAGGTGGGTTGTATTTATATTCAAGCCACTATAACCAATTAAAAATTCAGATCTTAAACGGGATTCTTAATCAAAAATCCTGCCTGAAACGCGGGGAGAACCTGCGGAGGAGAGTAAGCAGATGGCCAGCAAACCTGTGACAGCCGCACCTGCGAAAGACAACGGCAGACCGAAAAAGGCGAAGCCTTCCAATTCTTCACCGGCAACGGCACCTATGAAGGGCGCCGACATCGTCGTGGAGGCATTGGCCCGGGAGGGTGTAGATCTGGTCTTTGGGTACCCGGGTGGCACGAGCATGGAAATTCACCAGGCCATCACACGATGCAATATCAGGAATGTGCTCTGTCGTCACGAACAAGGCGAAATCTTTGCGGCGGAAGGATATGCCAAGGCTACCGGTAAAGTGGGGGTTTGTATTGCAACTTCAGGTCCTGGCGCAACGAATCTGGTCACCGGCCTGGCGGATGCAAAAATGGATTCTGTGCCTATTGTTGCCATCACAGGACAGGTTCCCTCACACCTGATGGGCGGAGATGCATTCCAGGAAACGCCCATCATAGAGGTCACCCGTCAGATCACAAAACACAATTTCTTGATCGACAGAATCGAGGACATCCCCCGAGTCATAAAAGAGGCATTCTATATTGCGAATTCGGGCAGACCAGGACCGGTTCTCGTGGATATTCCCAAGGATATTCAGCAGCAAATGGATACACCCCTCTGGCCTGAACAAGTGTCCATTCGAAGCTACAATCCGCACGTAAGGGCGGGAAGAGAAGACATCGAAACCATCATCCGGGCCATAAAAGAATCCAAGCGTCCCCTGATCTATGCAGGCGGCGGTATCGTAGCTGCCGATGCGTCCGAAGAACTCCGTACCTTTGTCGAAAAAACTGGAATACCAGTCGCGCAAACACTGATGGGTCTGGGGGCATTTCCTGAAACCGACCCGCTTTCCCTTCAAATGGTGGGCATGCATGGTACAGTCTATGCAAACTATGCGATCAACCACGCGGATCTGCTTCTCGCTATGGGTGTCCGATTCGATGACCGGGTAACCGGAAAACTGGAAGAATTCTGCAAGCACGGAAAGATCGTGCACATCGACATCGATCCATCAGAAATCAACAAGAATAAGGCAGCCCATATACCCGTGGTCAGCGATATCAAATATGCGCTTCAGGATCTGAACGGTCTGGTTGAAGCCGGGGACTACTCGGCATGGCAGGGAGATCTGGATTCTTGGAAACAGAAGCACCCCATCAAATACAAGGATACCGAAGACGAAATCCTGCCCCAGCATGCCATTGACCTCCTGTGTAAGAAAACGGAAGGCAAAGCCATCATAACCACCGGTGTGGGCCAACATCAAATGTGGGCGGCACAGTATTATCTCTTCGATGAACCGCGAAACTGGATCACATCGGGTGGGTTGGGTGCAATGGGTTTTGGGCTGCCATCTGCCATTGGCGCTCAGCTCGGTCGCCCGGGCGAGCTGGTCATCGACATCGATGGCGACGGCAGTTTTGTAATGAACTGCCAGGAGCTTGCCACACTCTATGCCGAGAAGATCCCGGTCAAAATCATGATTCTCAACAACCAGCACCTCGGAATGGTGGTTCAGTGGGAGGACCGATTTTACGAAAGCAACCGGGGGCACACCTTTATAGGCGATCCTCACGGTGACGGAATCCATCCGGATTTCCCAAAGATCGCAGAAGGATTCTGGGTCAATGCGGAACGCGTTGAACACAAGAAGGACCTGTCCGCCGCCCTTGACCGGATGATCAACACACCCGGACCGTATCTGCTGGATATCATGGTCCCCTATCAGGAACACGTGCTACACATGATTCCCTCGGGTCATACCTTTGCGGATATCATAACCGAATAGAACCCTGATAAGTTCTACTGTGCAACCGGGTGGGGAAGTCGACCCCACCCGGTTTTTACATGCTGAATGGAACGCGCAAG
>CAVOEZ010000084.1:0-10110 GCA_963694355.1 Latescibacteria bacterium UBA2968
ATCTTCAAAATCACCGGAAACGAAGCTTCCTACACCTGGATGCTCCACTCGCGATTTGGCTCTCTGGAAATCGAAGGCGTTCCCGAATGGACCGAAACAGAAGTCCCCGACCCGCTTCGCTCCGGAAAATCGGGAGCATCGACCGAACAGATCATCGCCACCTGGTCACCCGAACAGAACGAACCCTGCGGTCTCCGAAGCATCATCCCGAACACCGAAAAGACCATCGTCACACAATCTGAATGTCCCCCGGAGGAAGACGTCATCGCCGCGCTTCACGAAGCGGGAGGGACGCTCAAACCCGGTGTCTCCATCCCCTACAGGGGACACTTCCAGCTCACGCGCGAAGGCCCCGAAACCTGTTTCGTCGTCATTCACGCACCCTTCGAAGGCCCACATGCGCCAACGCCCATTGTGAGTTCTCAGACCATAGGAACTCACGGCATCGCCGTCACAATCACCGACGACAACAGAACGATCACCCTGCTCCATAATTCCGGGCAGGACCCGCTCGTCTACGAAAATTTCGCCCTCGAAGGTCGCTGTGGAATCGCAATCTGCACGGATGGTGTCCTCCAATCGCTCACGCTCGGATCGGGCAACAGGGTCAGGTACGCCGATGCGGAATTATCCGACGAGAAATCAGAAAACGCCTACGGCGTCTTGGAGGATCAGCTCTTCACACCCATCGAATTGTAGATTGACCCTTATCGACAATTTCCGTTACATATCGACACGCATTCATCACTCAGCAACATCACCATAGGAGCACCTCCATGCCTGCAGATTTCATGAAACGAATGTCCGAGGGTCCTATCCTTTGTGACGGAGGATACTATCTCGAAATCGAGCGCAGATGTCTCGGCAGTTACAAATCGCACATCCCCATGGGCGTCCTGGATTATCCGCAAGGCGTCCTCGAAATCCACAAAGAATTCGCCCGGGCGGGCGCCGAAGTCATCCAGGCCATGGCCTGGGGTGTGCGCGCCACCGAACGGGAAGAAGAGCTTCACCAGGTCGCCGTGAAACTCGCACGGGAGGCCGCCGGACCCGATCGCTTTGTCGCCGGAACACTCAGTCCATTCCATTACTCCGGCCGATCCAAATGGAGCCCGATGACCGAGGAAGACAAGAAAAACGCCCAGGAATTCTTCGAACGGCGTGTCACCCAGCAGACCGACGCCGGTGTTGACCTCTTCATCGTAGAAACCTTCTACTCCGTCGACGAAATATGCCTCGCACTTCCCTTTGTCAAAGCGGCCAACATCCCGGCCGTCGTCACCATGACCTACCGGGACACCGAAAATACCCGCGAAGGCTACCGCCCAGGGGAAGCCGCGAAACGCCTCGTCGAAGCCGGCGCCGATGTCGTTGGCATCAACTGCATGCGGCCCTGGCAAACCATGCGGCCCCTCATGTTCGAAATCAAAGAAGCTGTCTCAGTGCCGCTCTGCGCGCAACCCACGGGATATGAACTGGAGCCCGGTGAAGTCTTCAATCGCCCGCTCAGCGTGGCGGGTCTATGGACCCAGGTCGAACCCAGAGTCGTCACGCGCTACTCCATGGCCCAGTTCACTGCGGAAGCGACTCGCATGGGCATCGGCCTTATCGGATCCTGCTGCGGAACCCTTCCCTATCACGTTCGGGCGATGGCCGAGGCGCTGGGGAAGCACACGGACCTGCCGGATCTGGATAGAGGTTATCAGGGGTTGGCTTTGTAGGGGGAGATGGGAAAAGGCTGGATCAGAGAGAGGGACCGTCCAATACAATTCAAAGGCTGGATCACAGAAAGAGACGGAGCACTTCCTCACCAGGACCCCAAAAGATGAATGCACAGAGCTGCCGCACCGCACCAAAATCAGGAGCGGATAGGTGGATAATGGAATGTGATATGGTGGGTGGGAAAGAGCCCCGTGCCACCCAAACCAAAGGCTGGAGCACTGAAAGAGACGGAGCACTACCTCCCCAAACCCCTAAAAAGAATGCACAGAGCCGCCGCGCCGCCCCGATTCGTCATCAGAATCGGGTGGTTGGTTGAGTGAACACTATTGGAATGGGAACCTATGGAAAACTTGAAGACGTCTCCTGAGGCTAAGGGACATCGTGTTGTTGCGTTTCCGGAGAAGCCGAATATTTGGATTGGTAATCTTTCGTTGGCGTCCGTGCAGAAGCGGTACAAAGCGGGGGATGAGGAGATTTGTAAGCAAGTGGAGGACACGCTTGCAGCTGCGGAGAAGTGGGCGGCAAAACCGGACGCGTGGTATCTGGAAACCATATGGCACAGAGAACCGAGAGGGATATTTACCTGTGCCTGTCCGATTCATCCCTTCCACGTGCGTTATTACAGCTACTTCGACTGGTCGCTCGATGATCCCTGGAAACTCCATTGTCCCCTCTGCAAGAAGGAAGGCAGGGAATTTCCCTACTATCCCAATCCACGTTACCCGGATGATGGGGATGGATGTTTCCCCACTGACGAAGTCTGGCGGGAAGATCACGACCAAGCGTGGAGCCGGGCACACGAAGGGATCCCCTGGGATCACTGGGATGGGGAAGCCCACGGATATGTGGAACCCACGAACGCGTTTTACTTCAAGGCGCTCTGCTGGATGAATGCGTTCCGGGCACTGTCGGGGAATGTCCTTCATTGCCTGGGTGAAGCGGCGCATCTTGCGACCACGCTGAAATCGGATCGGGATAGTGCCGCTCGGTACGCACACACCGGCAAAGTCATCCTTGTCACCCTCTCGAGAGCATTCCTCGGAGATCGCTATTTCGCCGATCTCCTGGGCCATTCCGAAGCGGAACTCCACCAGCAACTGAGCGAGTTCTATCAACCCGACGCGCCGTCAAAAACCTATCCCGGATACCGACTCTACGCCGCATTCGACCACATCGAGGGAGATCCCAAGCGACCGCTGAACGCGCCTGATGATCGGTATGGGACAAAAGGCGCCTGTCTGTACCCTGGCGTATGGAACTGGAAAGCCGGAGAGACCCAGGACCTCATGGTCGGATACGGCCTCCTCGCCGAAACCTTCTCCGATGCCGAATCGGATCTGAAAGAAATGGCACTGAGAATAGTCACCTCCGTCGAAGGAGACGAATCCCGGCTGCAGAAATCTGAACAGACCCTCAAACGCGGCATCCTGGAATACACCCTCCATCCCTACACCCTCGTCACCGGGGCCGACAACCTCTCCACCACGACACAAATGCCCAGACTTCAGTTGGGAAGAATCGTCGGCGACGATCGCATCATCGAAAACGTAGCCAGGGACATCCTCTTCTTCTTCCACAACTTCTTCACCGGTGATGGACTTGGCAAAGAGGGATCACCCTCCTACACCGGCTGGGGCATCGCATCTGTCCTGGCTGCGTGCCACGGCCAACAGGGCGACTTCGACAACAACGCCCCCTACTTCGATCCAGAACTCGAAGGCATCAACCTTCTGGCACTGCCCTTATTCAAACACGGACTTGGTCATTATCTCAAAACCGGCTTCCCGAACGGCCGACCCATCACCTGGGAAGACTGCGTCATCCGAGCAGCGATGCCTCTGGAACCGCTTGCCCTTGTCGAAAAACTCGGCGGCGGTATACCGGACGCCTACCGACCGTATCTCCACATCGATCCGAAAAACGAACCCACCGTCACCCTGAAACTCCCCATGGTCCTCCCGTCGCATCTCCTGGGACAGAACCGCAAAGCTATCCTCCGAAGCGGCGAAGGGGCACACGCCCGGGCGCTGTCCATCGACTTCACCGAACGTGTCGGCCACTATCACATGGCCCCGCTCAATCTCACCTTCTTCGCAAAAGGTCATGAACTCGCCACCGACCTCGGCTATTTGGGCTCCACACACTTCATGACCGTCGACTGGATCAAAACCTTTCCAGCCCACAACACCGTCGCCATCTGCTCAGAGGACGGGGATCCCATGGGAACCGACAATCTGAGGGGAGATCTCAGATACTTCATCGACATGCCAGGATTCCAAGCGATCGACACGGCCGAGGAAGACGCTTCAGAACTCGCCAAAATCCCCGGAACCGACCGCTACCAGCGGACAGTCGCGCTCGTGGACATCGACCCGGAGGACGCCTATGTCATCGACATATTCCGGGTCAACGGCGGTCACCTGCATGACTGGACCTTTCACAGCAACGGGCATCGCTTCGACACCGAGGGACTCGACCTCACAGATCGTCCGAAAGATGAAACCCTCTACAACTACAGCGGCTTCACCTTCACGCCGTCACGACGGACGAAGGCGGCAAACGCCAAATGGGGATCTGAAAGAGTCTCGGAACTCAGCGCAGGGAAAAGCTCAGGGAACTGGACGGCGACCTGGGGAGACGTCGCAGAGTATCCATCCGAAGAAGACGGCCCTGAAATCGACAAGAACGTCTTCCTCAAACTCCATATGCTCGACGAACCGGGATCGGAAATCATCACCGGTACAGGTCCGGCCCAGCGGTGGCTGGACAATCGTGACCTGGGCGAACATATGAAAATCGTCACTGTCCGTCGCCCGAACATTGAGAAGCTGGACACCTTCGTCGCCGTACACGAACCCTACCGGAACACGCCATTCGTCAAAGACATCGAGCGCCTCGACACGTCGAACAATGAAGCGGTCGCCCTGCGTGTAACGCACAAAGAGGGCATCGACCTCATCATCAGCAACACATCCGGCGAAACCTGCGAGATCGCACACGAAGGGCACGACCTCCGCAGCGACGGAGAGCTCGCCTTCGCCTCGTTCGACACTGACGGACTGCGCTCACTTTCATTGATCGGCGGAACCTCAGCAGAAACTTCTGAACGCACCATAAAGCAATCTCCTGCGATCGAAGGACTGCTCGTCAACTTCGACGACGTTGGCAAGACGCTCAAGATTCGGCCGAACACCGAAATCACCGATCCCGGAAATCTCGGAGGCAAGACAATCACCATTCGCCACAGAGAGCGGTCCTCCGCCTACACCATCTGCTCCGCCGCAAACAATCCCGACAGCACCTGCACCCTGACACTGGAGGGATATCCTCATCTCGCGATCGGGTACCTCCTCGTCACCGCCGTCGAGGACAACCGCGTCTGGGTCGAACCGCCCCCAGTCATCCAGGGCAAGAGTACGAACCTGAACCTCTTCAAACTCGAATCCGACAGGCGTCTCTCCTACCTTCAACAGCTGGCGGGTGTCGACTCGGATGACATCCTCGACGAGCGCGGGTCTCGGTTGCGCACCCGGAACGCGATCACCCTGGACAACACGGAAAGTCTGTCACCTGACGATCAAATCGCTATTTCGATGCTTCATCCCGGAATCGACCGAATCCAAATCATCCAGTCAACCTCCTGGAAACGAGAGTAACCCGGCACGGGTATCCGGGCCTTGACCACCTGAGACCGAAGTGATTCAGCATTCACCATACTGGAACTCCCTCTGATGAACGGAGAAACGTCTCCTCTCTCGCTCAGTCATCCAGGTGACCGGCAGGATCGGCTCATCGCCATCACAGGTCACCGCGACAACGATCTGCGTGCAGAGTACGCCATCGACACCGCGTGGCGCTCCGCCACCATCTACCAGGGCGCGGACGTAGACGCGTGGCGTCAGGCGGAACCCGAAAGCTGGAACAGATCGGTCACCGAAGGCATTCTTCCTTCTGGAAGCGGCACCTGTGTCTGGGCTTATTGGTTCGACCTCGGCCAACCGTCCGAGCAAGTCTCTCTCAGACTTCGTGCAGGAGAGCGTATCCTCTTCGAACAAACCATCGACCTGATAACCGACCACCTAATCATCAATCACCTGAACATCACAGCCTATACACCCGAACCTTTGAGCGCCCCCTGGTCACTCTCTCCTACCGATCTCGAAAATGCTGAGTCTCCTTCCATTCACGGCGCCGTTCAGATTCGCCAACTGGAATCCGAATACCCTACCGCCTTTGTAGAAAATGCCGACCATCAGCCGCTCGTTCTGCAGCCCAACCTGAAGGGCTGGCACAGGATCTATCTGGGCATGGAACCCGACTCCTCAATCCAGTTCTCACTCTCGAATGAAGCAATCGACATCCCGGTTCCCAACGAGAACCACGGCAAACTAAAGCGTGAATATCTCGTATCAACCGCCGACCTGACTGATCAAGACATTATCATGCGCCTCGGAGGCTCGCGGGTCTGGAAGGACGCCTCCATCCGCTACATTCGGTTCGTATCCATGATCGATGCTGAAATCCAGACCGAAAATGATCTATGTATCCGTGCCGCAACCGGTCGGCCTTTCGCCGGATATCTGGAACAACTCACCGACGGCTACTACATTGGCGAAACCATATCGCTCAGGGAATTCACCCGAAACGAAATGCGACTGCACAAGCTCCGGGGGTGCACTGAAGTTTACGCGCACGTCATCCGGATCGGATTCAGCGCGTGGTATCACAGCAACGTCATTGACCAGTATCGACCGGAGGGATCGGAGTACGAAGATAGGGACCCGGCTCAGCTCAAGTGGTCATCCTGGATGGATCAGGGTGATCCCCTGGTGATAGCCATCGAAGAAGCGCGCGAAGTCGGCCTCAAAGTCATCGCAGACGCAGGCATGAACATCACCTACCTGGCGACAGACAGATTCCATTACCGATCTATGACTGGCGAATTCGCTCAAACCCATCCTGAATACATGTGCGCCGACGACCTCTCCTTCTTCGACTATCGCCACGAAGCTGTTCGCGAGTATGCCGCCTCCATTATCCATGAACTTCTGATGGACTACGACCTCGACGGCATTCACCTTGACTTCGCCCGATTCGCCTATAACAAGGCTTTCGACCACGAGTCCCTCATCGACACCGTCCGCCGCATCAACGAAAGCCGCCAGCTCGCCGTTGAGAAGTGGAAACACCCTGTCACCATCTCTACAAGAATTCCCTCTTACATATATCATCACTGGGATCGATACGAGGGTGATTTCCCAGAATTCCTGTCCGCTCTGAAAGTCTGGTCACAGGAGAACTGGATCGAACGTGTGATGGTCTGCTGCATGCTTCTCGACCGACTCCCTGAATTGCAGCTCGACAGATATCTCAACGCCATCCAGGACACCAGAGTCGAACTCTGGGGCGACCTCTACTGCACGACACCTGAAATGCCAACATCTCGCGTGCTGAAACTCGCTGAGGAATGGCGCGATCAAGGACTCGACGGAGGCTATTTCCTTTATAGCTCCGGTGTCCCAATCGATTTCGATGCCATCCACAGGGCAATTCGAGCCATCGACACCGCATCAATGCCAGAAAGCACCTGAACCGGATTGAACCGCAGCTCACATCGAAGCGCGCAATGAACTGGAGAGAATCATGTTGACCGACATAACTGAATGTCTGAAATCCGGGTTCGACCTGGGTGTCACCTGGACAGACAAGGACGGTGTCCTGAACGATCCTTACGAAAGCGACCGGCCTGAAAACTTCGCGCCCGCCTGCTGGAGCGTCGTCGCCGCAACCCTCTACCGGCTCACCGGTGAGTCCAAATACCTGGAATGGACTGAGAAATGGGTGAAGCGAACGGCTGACATTTTGGAGGACGCGAAAAACTCACCGGGCTTCCGCGAGTACGTCATGGGTTACGGCGTAATGGTCTTCCCCATCCTGACCGGCGTCGTAGAACAGGACAAACTCGACACCTGGAAAGGCTCCTTCGCCGCTTCCTACACAGAGGATGCCGGTCTCTCAGACTGCCACGTATCGGCCACCTCACTACTCTGCGACCTCTTCTTCGACCTGAACCGGGAAGAGAAAGCGGCAGACAGGGCGGAAGAAATCATATCCGCCTTTCAGGACAGACTGACCACCGACGGATTTCTGCGCGATGACGATGTGAACGGTCATTCCATTCCGCACGCCTATCTCGCCGCCAGTTTTCTCACCGCTGCCCTGCTCAAACCCAAATCCGAAAATCTGGGCGACCGCCTCGAAAACATCCTGCATCACCTCGTCTCCTGGGGAACGGATGACGTCCGAACCCGGATCGAGGACCTTCTGGGCAAAGTATGCATCTGGTTCAAGCAGGCGAACGGCGCATTCCACCTGCCTGTCCTCGCCAACAGAAGCATCTATCAAATGTATGCCTATCCTATGGTCGCCCTCCTGGCCTATGTCGGCGAAGGGAATGAAGCCAATGGACGCATCCGATCCATGCTCAACTTCTGTCAATCCTTCGGTCCGCACAACCACGGCTTCTCACACACACCCAATCACTTCTCCCCCTATGCGGTTGCCGGCCTGGAGTGGACTTACAACCGCCTCAACACCGACCTTGGCGCCGGACTGGTCGGGTGGGCCCTACTCGCGCTGCTGATCGACCAGGATTGGGAAGGACTGGATGAAGTCAAGGAAGCGCCGCAGACAAACATCGTCGACACCGAAGCCGGATATGCCGTCCTTCACGGAGAGAATTCCCGTATGGCCATGTCGCTCCGCGAACACAACTGGGGATACCACCTTCCGCTTCAACCGTACAGCATAAAATTCGACCACAACCTGCTGATCGAACCCATTGCAGACGCCAAGCGAGACGGTGTGAAACATCCCTTTGCGGATATCCTCAACGACCCCAACTCGGGTGATCCTCTGCTCGAACCCTACTTCGGAATCGCCGTCAAACACACCGATGGATCCAGCTCCATCATGACCGGATCAGTCGAAACGAAAGACAACACCACATTCGAACTCTCCGGCGGCAACTTCGGACTCTCGTTAACTCCGGAACTCCTAAACGAATCCATCCGGCTGAACTACACCGTCACGGGACTCACCGGAGACGACCAACCCCTCTATTCGATTCCGGTCCTCTTGTGGGATGGTCAAACAGAACTCCGTTACGAAATCGACGGCGCCGCACTCGGCCTCAACTGGCTGGATCGGGAATATCATGTCTCCTGCACTGGAAACAGCGGCCCGTGGGTCTTGCACATGGCTCGCTACACCCACGCGGGTTACGGACTCACAGGAAACATGAAGATCCCGCTGTCTCCAACCGCGCCGGAGCTCAATTGTCAGGTTACGATTGAACGGGCAGGATGACAGGTGGCACTATGCTGAGGCTTTGTGTTCGGCGTGAGGGGTGACAATTTTGGTGAGCGACAGGGAGTGAAATGGCTCAGAACTTTCTGATCACTTAGGGCTTGGAGATCCTTCGCTGCGCTCAGGATGACCAGCGAGACTGCAGGAGAACAAGCGGGGCTGTAGAATTAAAGGCAGAGCTCTAGGACGACAGGCTGGCTGCAGAATGACAGGCGGAGATACAAGATGGCAGGCTGCCGCGAGTGACGATTCGGTTAGTGACTTTCGGCATCAAAATTGAAAGCGACACACAATGAACTTTGGATTTGTAGGATTGGGAAATTACTCACGCAACCACCAGCGGGCGGTCGAAAACAACGAGGACCTGAACCTCGTATCGGTCTACGACATCGTCCCGGAAAACGCCCGGGCGGTCGCAGAAAACTCCGGCGCAAAGGTGGCGGAAACCATTGAAGCCCTCGCATCGGATCCATCTGTCGACTCCGTCGTAATCACCACTCCGAACCCGCAGCACTTCGCGGACTTCAAAACCTGTGTCACGAACGGCAAACACGTCTTCGTCAACGTCCCCGTCACCACCAGCGCACAAGAAGCGACGGAAATGATCGCGCTTGCAGAAACGAACAACGTCACCTACATGGCCGGCCACAATCTCCGGAAGAATCCCGCCATCGTCCACCTCGGCGAGCAATTGGAAAGCGGTGCAATCGGCACAGTACACTCGGTAGAATCCACCGTTGGCGGCCCCTCGGCGTATTCACTCACACCCGAGAACTGGAGATATCACCTCGACCAGGCCCCGCTCCTCCCATTCGCCCAGATGGCCGTCGTCTTCATCGACCTCATCCTCCATCTCATGGGACCACCCGAAACCGTATCCGCCTTCATGACCAAACGGGACGCCCTAAGTGAAACACCCGATCACGGATCCGTCATCTCGAAATATGCGGACGGACGACTCGCCTTTATCGGCTGCTCCTACATCACCCAACTGGGCTACGAAATCACCTTCGCCGGCAC
>CAVOEZ010000085.1:0-10000 GCA_963694355.1 Latescibacteria bacterium UBA2968
GTATTATGCCTGGTAAAGTAACAATTAGAGTTTCTCGAGCAATGTTTCTGGATGCTTTCTGGCATCCACCTTTTCATAAACCTGAGCGATGTTGCCTTCAGGGTCTATCACATAAGTGATCCGATTTGCACTTTTGGCATCCGCTCCATCGCATGCACCATATGCGACACAGAGTGTTTTCTCGGTGTCGCAGAGCAACGGATATTCAAAATCATTCTTCTCGGCAAAAGAGGCGTTCGCCGACTGGTCGTCGGTACTGACACCCAGAATCTGAACACCCTTCTCTTCATACGCGTGGATTCTATCCCGGAACCCTTGACCTTCAGCAGTTCAGCCGCCTGTGTTTGCCCTGGGATAGAACCACATCACCACAGTTTTCCCTCGCAAGTCCTTGAGATTCACGACTCGCCCCGTGTGGTCTGGAACACTGAACTCCGGTGCCTTTGCACCCACTTCGAGCATATCTTTCTCCCTTCTAAGGTTTTTTGGCTACCACGTCAATTTCCACCAGAATTCCCAACAGTACGGACTGCACCGTTGTTCGTGCAGGTCGAACCCCACTGAAAAACCCGGAATATACACCATTGAATGCGCCGAAATCATCGATATTTGCAAGATGGCATGTGGATTTAACCACATCGTCCATTGAGCAGCCCGCGGCCTTCAGCACCTTCTGAAGGTGCTCCAGCGTCACACGTGTCTGGGTCTCAATATCGCTACCAATAACGGCTCCCGTCTCCATGTCCAGCGGGCCATGGCCGCTCACATACACCCAGCCATCTACCTCTACTGCGGCGGAATAAGCGCCTGTGTCTACCTGCTTGTCCGGATGCTTGATTTCCTTCTTCCCCATCCTTTTTCCTCCCTTCGTGCCTGGTGCATGCATACGATCGATTCAATATAGCACAATAACAGAATCTGATCCAGTTACATCTGTAACGCAGGCGCTTACCGGAAGGGATGGAACGTGCCCTGGGGACGCTTGTCCCTGCACTGGTCTGCGACCAGGCCTTCCAACACGCCCATCATCGAACGGATGAGCCGGAAGGACCATCGACTGGAGGACAATCCCCTTGACTTGAATAATTGTGAAGAATAAGTTACCCGCCTGCCATTTGCCCACAACTTGCGCAACCCTTTAAGAGAACGCTGACCCCATGAAAATCGCTCACATCTCAGACTTCCACCTTCGCCATCACCTCCCGGGTACCTCTTCGATCTCCCGACGCATCAGCCGTAAAATGCCGGATCTGATCGAGGAGGCGGTGGCACAAATTGGGTCCGCGAACCCGGATCTCGTCGCCGTAACCGGAGACCTGGTTGACTTCCCGTTCTACGGAATGCACGATAAAAACCTGCTGAAGACGGGCCTCAAGGACCTCCAGTTGGTCCGGGAATTGTTCAGTTCCCTGAGCTGTCCGGTGGCCTTCATCTTCGGCAATCACGACCATCCATCCTCCTTCCAGGAGGTGTTCGGTGATCTCCCTGTGGATTTCGACGTCCAGGGGAATCGGGTGGTGTCTTTCATGGATGAGGAAGTAAACCACAATTTTGCCCAGCGAATGGGCCGGCAACGAGAGCGGTTCCTGGGCCTGATTGAGGACTCGGATCCCAGACCACAGATTCACCTGCAGCACTATCTCGTGTCACCCATTCACAATCAGGGTTACCCGCATGCCTATCTCGAAGCCGAAAGCCTCAGGAAGGCGATTCAGGACGAGCCTCGGGTCCGGCTGATGCTGAGTGGACATTATCACCGTGGAGTACCCCTGTTCAATGAAAACGGCACCTTTTACAGCACCGCGCCGGCGTTCGGAGAACCCCCGCATCCCTACAAGATCTATCAGATGGAAGCGGACACGATCACCGAGACCGAGCACTCACTTCGCCCTCAGGCCAACCTTCCGCCACCACAGAAAGCCGTGTTTCTGGATCGCGATGGCGTCATCAATCCTCAGGCGGCCTACCGAACAGGACCTGAAGACTTTGAACTGATTCCGGGTGTGGGTAAAGCATTGTTTACCCTGAAGCGGGCCGGATACGCCCTGGTAACTGTTTCCAATCAGACGGCAGTCGGGCAGGGATATGTCACCGTGGAAACGGTGGGTTCGGTCAACGACCGAATGTCCGAGCTCCTCCTCCCCTTTGGCGTGGAACTGGATGGGGTCTATTGCCGGTACCACAGTGCGAACGCTGTAGTTCCGCAGCATCGAACGGATCTCCCTGAAACCAAACCCAGCCCCGCCATGCTCATCGCGGCCCAGGAGGATCTGAACCTCGACCTGCATACTTCATTCATGGTGGGCGACCACAGAACCGATCTCCAGGCAGGCCACAACGCGGGTTGTAGGGCATCCATCCTCGTCCGAACCGGTGGAGGAAACGCAACGGAAAAGCAATTGGATTCAGGCGATGCAGATTTCGTTGCCGACGATCTCCCGCGTGCGGCCAGGTGGATCCTGGAACAGGTTTAGGCTGTGTCACACAGAAATACCGGCGTTCTGCCCTGGTCGATCATCCTGATATCATGCGCAATCTTTACATTCTTTAACCTGCTGATCCTGGCGGGCCTGACGACGGACGTCTCGATCCCACCCGAAGACCTCTCAGAATCCACAGCACCTCCTCTGCTCTTTGATGCTGCCTCCGTCCTTTTCGGATATGGGCGATATCCAGGTCCGCCGGACCTGATCAGTCGGTGCACCGATATACTCCTCCCTGGTCGAAGCATGCAGGATCGCCTGATCAAACGCCCCGCTGTCTGGGTTTCGCTTGCCTTGAAATACAGTGAAACAGATTTGCTCTGTCACGTTCTAAATCATGTGAATTTCACAACAGTGCCAGGAAAACAGGCGATTGGATTCGCGGAAGCGTCCTTGGTTTACTTCGACTTGAAACCCCAGGACCTCTCCGCAGGGGAGATTTGCCTTCTGCTGGAAATGGCATTTCACCCGCAGTCCGTACACACACAAGAACCCGAGGCACTCCTGGAGATAAGGCAGAACCGGCTTTTACGCCTGCACCGTCGGGGCATCCTCTCTGCCGACCGTTTTCGCGAAGAATTAGCGCTGCCGCTTGCTTTCGTGGAAGATCACATCCCTGTGCTATAAGACCCTGGAGTCACCGAACCCTATGACTGAATCCCCCTGCCGTACGCTCACGTTCGAATCCAATCTCTGGGAATTATACCCGAAGTCGGAAGGTGTATATCTAAAGTCAATTTCTCGGCTAGACGATGGCGTGGCGGTGCAGATTCATCTGGGATCCGCACTCGAGGATCTGTCTCACTTCACCTATTGCATCAACGACCAGGAGAGCCTGAGATCGGATGATGGTACGGTCCGAATTTGCTTTAAAAAGGACGGCCGCCCCGCATACCAGGAAAAAAACACGACGGTTTGTGCGGTTTCCCGGTCGGGAACGCAGACGCGTGACTATGCAATAAATATCAACTACTATCCAAAGGAACTTTACGCGGCAAGCGGACAGTCCGCCCCTGGGTGGGTTATTGTGAGGAACACCGACCTGGTCTTCTCTCCCAGCCAACCAGAAGATTTCATGTTGATGCTGCCCTCCCAGGATGAAAGAGCGTTCGCCCTGGACAGTTGGGGATCTCAGATTCATGGCATCACACCGGACTACGAGCGGGCAGCAAGACTGGCCGTCTGCATTATTCAAGGCCTTGAAGACCACCGGGGAATCCCGTCGGATCACATCAATACACTATCCCCATTCGAGCAGTATGCATATGCCCGGTCCGGTGAGTCCGGTGTCGCCTGCGAGAACATCGGTCCCGTATTTTCTCTTGCGTGCAATGCATTGGACATGCCCTGCAGGGTACTCTCGATGTTCCGGCCTCACCAGGAAAGAGCGCCAGGAGAGAACGAATACGAGCTCCGGCTCTCAGAGGGGCACGTCACTGCGGAAATATTCAGCAAAGATTTGAATCAGTGGGTCTGGATCGATCCCAACTTCTATATCCTGAGTGCCTGGCTGGGAACTGAGGGTCCGCTAACCATGATGGAATTGCACCTCTTCATAAACAATCCGAATCGTGCAAAAAACTTAAAATTCAAATGCTACGACGCGCACCAGGGGCGGATCTCAGTTGAGCCATTCGAATCCTGCCGTATGAAAAGCGGCCTGCTGAATTACTTCAAGCAGGACCAGTACTTTCACTACAAAATCAAGGAACAGATCCAGTGACATCTTCGCTTGCAACCAGATGGATCGCGTTGGTCCTGGGTCTGGGTGGACTGCTTGGATGCAGCCCTCCGGACGGTGCTTTTTCAGATACATATGCAGACGGCACGCCTAAGACCTCGGGGTTTTACAAAAACGCAGAGAAAACGAGTTTGTGGACCTACCGTTGGACCAACGGTGAAAAACAGGTGGAAGGTCAGTATCGCGGTGGGAAGCAGATCGGTACCTGGAAATACTACAACAAGCAGGGGAAGCTCATTGCAGAGGGAACCTACAAGAACGGAAAAATGTGGGAGGGCACCTTCGTTCGATACATCGTGGGTACGAAGAAGGTGATGCGGTTTAACGAAGGGAAAGAACGCACCAGGTGAGTCGCGGGTAATCCCTGGGACCACAATATTGACTTCAAATTGTGAGGGAAATCAAATGCCGGAAACGATCACCAGGACTCTGAATTTTGAAAGCAACTACTGGGATTTGTATCCCACCCGCGAAGAGGCATACCTCCAGTCCGTCACACAGCTGACCGAAGGCATCGGTGTGGAACTCGCCCTTCGACCCGGAACTTCCGATTTCTCGCATTTCGAGTTCGCACACCAGGAAAGTGAATTCCAGCGCAGTGATGATGGCAGGATCACCGTCAATTTCGAGGAGAATCAACGACCCGAACCTCAACGGTCCTCCACAAGAGTCAGGGCCATATCGAGCGACGGCAGCAGTGAGAAAACCTACACGGTGGATATCAATTATTATCCCAAAGAACTCTATGCGGCCAGCGGTCAGACCGCTCCGGGATGGGTCATCCTCCAGAATACCAACCTTCGGCTGGTCTCTACATCCGTCGACAGTTGGATACTGCAATCGCCCACTGCTGAGGAGAAGACTTTCGCAGGAGAAAAATGGGGGTATCTGGTTGGGGAAGGAAGATCCGACTACGAGGGCGCGATGGAGATTGGCAAATCCCTCTTGGCAGACGTGGAAGATCATCGGGGCATCCCGTCCGACGCGATGCGGGAGTTATCACCGTTTCAACAGTATGAGCGAGTAATGGAAGGCAAAGATCACGTTTGGTGCGGCAATATCGCAGGGATGTTCTCCTATGCCTGCAACGCGCTCGATCTACCCAGTCGTGTAATCAGCATGAACCACGCGGCGAATCCCGACCAGGAAGGAGATGGATACAGGGTGCTTCTTGCGGAGGGCCACGGGTCAACAGAAATCTTCAGCAGGGACCTGGATCAGTGGGTCTGGATCGACCTCACATTCTATATTTTGAGTGCATACCTGGGTGAAGAGGGTCCCATCAATATGGCAGAACTCTATCAGTTCTTGAATGAACCTGCTCGACTCAAGAGTCTGAAAGTAGACGTTTTCGATCCGGAGACGAATTCAGTCTCCTCAGAACTCGCCACGGAAAGCAGCAAAATGGGCGCGCTCCTGAACTACTTCAAGAGAGACCAGCAGTTCCATTACACGCACAAGTCTGGATCGTGAGACCAACCGTACGATACGCCATTGCCCGGGTGTGCCGCATCGACGCATACCGCATTTTCCATACTATCCGTAGGACACGCCCATCTTGACACACGTCCCCGGATCTTCGTCTGCCACACGGTAAGCCTCGGCACACGCCTCGAATGGCACCACCGGTGTCACCAACCCGTCTACACTGATACGACCGGATCGCAGCAGTTCGAAGGACACCGCTTTGATACGGTGTTGATCCCACATGGGGTGATCCCGGTTCGGATCACTGATCGATCGGCTGGACCGCATGGTGATCCGGTTCATATGCCACTCTTCGCCCAGATACAACCCCTTCCCCTCACCGTGATAGTAGGCCAGTGCCACCACGAGCCCGCCGATATGTGTGGCGCGGACAGCCTGATGCAAGGCCTCATAGGAACCGCTCGCCTCGATGGCAACATCCACGCCATTTCCAGTGAGCCTTCGGATCTCCAAACCCGCATCTGCCGACATCGGATCCACCGTGTCGTCCGCTCCGTGTACCTCTGCCAGCCGTCTGCGGTTTTCCAGCGGGTCGATGGCTATGACTCTGCCTGCTCCCGAAAGCTTCGCCATTTCCAGTATCATGAACCCGATGGCCCCCAGGCCGAACACGGCGACCACTTCTCCCAGCCTCAAATTTGCATCCCTTACGGCACCCAGGGCGAATTCTGCAGGATCGGAGTAAACGATTTGTTCATCCGTCATGCCCTCCGGTACAGGGGAGAGTCTAGAAGCGTCAACAGTATGAGTCTCCCTGATCGGCAGGTGGCCAAAAACTCGGTCACCCACAGAGTATCTTTCGACCTCGGCGCCCACTTCTGTTACGGTACCAATGGTCATGTTACCCAGAGGCATCGGAAAATTTTCATGTGATGGCTCGTACGGTACGAACACCTCCAGTTCACGGTCGTACCGCTTCCTCGAAGCGGGTGCGCTACCTCGATATCCACCGGATTCCGTACCGTGTTTGGGGGAACTGAATTCGGACCGGATGCGCACATCTCCGGGCCGCACAGCCGGTTCCTCATACTCGGACAATACAGGTTGCCTGGGACCTACTGCCAGTAGCTCTTTGGGCATGTCAACGAATCCTCACGCATCTGATTTCGATCACTTCAATCCCAGTCTGAACCCGCCATCTACCAGCAGGGTCGTACCCGTTACATAGTCCGCGTCATCGCTCGCCAGATATGCCACAGCCTTGCCGATATCGCACGGATCTCCCAGACGCCCCCACGGAATTCTTTCACCTCCCGCATCCACAACCTCATCTCCGGCATATTCGCGTGAACCAGGTGTATCCACCCAACCGGGATTGACCACATTCACATTAATGTGGTAGGGCGCCAGTTCCACGGCCAGAGTTCGGCCCAATTGGACCACCGCCGCCTTCCCCATATTGTATGCCGCCGAGTTCGGAACTGCCAGTTCAGTATGAACCGACCCCGTCAGAACGATCTTGCCACCCTTTCTGCCACTGTCGATTTGCCGCACCATTTGCCTTGCCGCAAACTGGCAGGTGTGGAAGGCGCCGAACTGGGTAACTTCCAGCGTCTTCAGCACATTTTCCCACTTCGCATCCAGAACAGATTCCTGCACCGTGATACCGGCATTGGCCACGGCGATATCCAGACAGCCGAATTTCTTCGCCGTCACAGCCACCAGGTCTTCCACTGCCGCCCGATCGGTTACATCGGTCTGAACGGCCTCGCACGACCTGCCAAGAGCCTCTATCTCTTTTTTCACTGGCGCCAGCACCTCGAGGCCGGCAATATCACTCACGACCACATCCGCGCCCTCTCGGGCGAGAGTCACGGCAATACCCCTTCCCATACCCCTTGCCGCCGCCGTCACCATGGCCACTTTGCCTTCCAGTCTTCCCATCTTCGGTTTCCTTTTTTGATTTTCGAACTTCGGTTAAAAGGTCTGCTCAAGTCCATCCAGTATTTACAATAGGTCAGAAGGGGACCACGTCCACCCGCATCCCCTTTTCTGCCGAAAGATACGACGCATCGACGACAGCCTGTGTCCAGTATCCAGATACGCCGTCGCACACGGGTTCCTTGTTATCCGTAATGGCCCTGGCGAAATCTTCAATCATGGGCAGATCAAAATACGGGTCTGCCAAAGGGGCCACCGGAATTCTTTCAATACCGTTCGGAAGTTCGAGATCGATATGATCGATACCGAATTCCAGAGGATCGATCAGTATCCGGCCTTCTGTCCCGTCGATCTGGGCAAAATCTCTCCGTGGTGGCGATGTCCCGATTGTGGAGTGAATACCGATCTTCCCATCCCTGAATCTGAGCAATATGGCACAGGAGTCGTCGACTGGCCAATCGTGATGCACCGTTTCAACCATAGCCTGCACATCTACCGGGATGCCTGCAAAATTCAGCAGCACCTCCAGTCTGTGGACTGCCATATCCATCATCATACCTCCGCCGCTGATACTGGGTTCCGTGCGCCAGGATTCTTCCATTTTGCACAATCCGCTGAAATGCGTGCGTACACAGACGATCTTCCCGATTGCGCCCTCGGATATCAACGCTTTTGCCTTGACCACCTGCGGAAAAAGCCGCCGCCTGTAGGCCACACCCAGTTTTACACCCGCTTCGCGACAGGCCTCGACCATGTCCCGGCATTCGACTGCATGCATAGCCATTGGCTTTTCGCACAAAACGTGCTTCCCGTGTTCCGCCGCCAGAATGGCCTGCTCTCGGTGAACATTCGGAGGCGTCGCGAGGATCACTGCTTCCACCCTATCATCCTGAATCACTTCTTCGGCGGATGCATAGGCCGCCGGATCTCCAAACTGTCTGGAAAAGGCTTGAGCTTTCCCAAGGTCCCTTCTGCAAACCGCAGTCAACTCTGTGAGGTCAGATTTCAACAGACTTGGAGCGAAGGACTTTTCCGCAATATCTCCACATCCCACAATGCCGAATGATACCGCCATATGCGCTTCTCCCGAATTCAAAGTTTCTGGTAATAGGTTACGTGAGGCTGCGCCACATTGAACCCCACCTTCTCATAAGCCTTTCTCGCCCTGGCATGCCCGTCATCCAGCCCGGTGCCCACAGATGCGTAGGCCATCCCTTCTTCTCGAAACAAATTTAGAACAAACGCGTACATCGCTGTCCCAATCCCTTTGCCTTGCAATGCGGGCGAAACCGCATTGTTCAAAAGGGTGCCCAGAGACTTCTCCGGGTCAATGCGAAACGTCAAAAAAGCCACCACCTGGCAATCCACTGCCTCCACAACGCGTACCCATTCCGGATTTCTCTCCCAGTGGTCTGTAATCGCCCTGGCCTTCTTTTCTTCCCAGTTCGCACACAGGATCTCGTGCATATCAGACCCCATGATCTGTGTCGCGCTCTCGTGAATACGCTTCCAGGCGTGTGCGGCGATTTCACAGACCTGCCCGATATCCTCCGAATTCATCCGTCGAATCCGGTATCCCGATGGGAAACTAACGGCCTGTGTCGACATGGTTATCCTCCGGTACAAATGCGTTGACAATGTGATAGAAGCCGATATTTTAACATCGCTGCATCAAACCCATTGAATCGGAAGGAGCAGGATTATGAAACTGGGAATCGTTACGTATCAAATCGCCAAGGACTGGGACGTCCCCACGATCATCGAAATGTGCCAGAGGGTGGGGATCAGTGGCGTTGAGCTGCGCACCACCCACGCCCACGGTGTCGAAATAGAACTCACTGCTGATCAGCGCCAGGGCGTCCGTCAGCAGTTCGCGGATTCAGGTGTGGAAATCGTCGGCCTGGGTAGCGCATACGAATATCACGCGACAGAACCTGAAATTGTGCAGGGAAATATTGATGGCACAATCGAATACGCCAGGCTCGCATCAGACCTCGGGTGCGAAGGGATAAAGGTCCGCCCGAATGGCCTGCAAGTGAAAAATGGAATACCCGAGGAGAAGACCCTGGAGCAGATTGGCAAAGCGCTAAGGACGTGTGGTGAGGCCTGCGCCGATCTGGGTATACAGATTCGTGTCGAAGTCCACGGACATGAGACCTGCGAACCGGTCAGAATGCGCAAGATCATTGACCATGCAGATCACGACAATGTCTACCTTTGCTGGAATTCAAATCCCCAGGACGTCGTGGACGGGTCCATAGAAAAGCATTTCGAACTGCTCAAGGAGAAAGTCTCGCTCGTCCACATCAATGAGATCCACAAATCTGAATACCCATGGAAGGACCTGTTTGCACGCCTGAGGGCCGAAGGTTACGAGGGTTACGTCCTGGCCGAGATTCCAGACAGC
>CAVOEZ010000086.1:0-9971 GCA_963694355.1 Latescibacteria bacterium UBA2968
GAAAAAGATCTTGCCTGCCTTGCTCACACTGCCGCCCACGACAATACAGTCTGGGGCGAACGCATTCATCGACGTCGCGATCCCCATCCCCAGATATAGACAGATCTCATTTACAATATCCAGCGCCAATCTGTCCCCTTTCCTGGCCGCGTCGAACACGGATTTGGCCGTAACGTCACCGGAGGCCGCTTCCCTGATCCCTTTGCCCCGCCTGGGCTGTCTGTTTACCGCCTCGTTCGCCCGGCGTCCAATCGCCGTCCCGGAACAGAGCGCTTCCAGGCAGCCGCGGTTCCCGCAATCGCAAAGCGGACCGTCTGGCAGAATGGGTACGTGACCCAGTTCGCCTGCATTGCCGTCGGAGCCGCGGTAGATCCGGCCATCGATAATGATCCCGCCGCCGATCCCCGTACCAATATTATAGTATACGAGATTTCTGCTGCCGTTTCCCGCGCCAAACACGAACTCACCCAGGGCGCCCGCATTTGCGTCATTGTCGACCAAAGCCGGAATACCCAGTTCTTTCTCAATTAGCTCCGGCAGCTTTACAGCATCCCACCCGCTCACATGCGTGGAATTGATAATCGTCTGAGAATCGAAATCGACAGGTCCTCCAAAACTGATCCCGCACCCGGACACACTTGAACCGCCGAGCAGGGATCGTCCTTCCTCCAGAATTCGGTCGATCATCCAGGCGGCGCCCGCGGAGCGGTCCGTGGACCGTGTCAGTTTGCGCTGGATCTGGCCTTCTTGGGAAACCAGCGCCAGACTGAAGTTTGTCCCACCGATATCAACTGCAAGAATCATAGGCCTCGATCGATCTCCTGTCAACCTGTCGTCTGGGCTCAATCCATCAACCCGTTGGCGCGAAGATAGGCCAGGGAGTCTTCCACCCGTTTCTCCACACCTTCACGTGTGACCTCTTCACCTTTTATGCCTTCCAGCTCCATCGTGTAGGGTCCATTGGCGCCCGTTTCCCCGAACATTTTGAAGATCGCAGGAAAATCCACCACGCCTTCACCCAGAGCGGGAAAGTGCCAGGTCTCGTACTCGCCATTGGTATCCTTCAGGTGGACCGCCCCTACATAATCCAGAACCCGTTCGAACTGCTCCACGGCGTCCACACCCTTGTTATAGTAGTGGATATTCGCCGTATCGTAATTGACCCGGATATTGGGGTGATTCACACCCGCCATCGTCGCTAGTGCCACATCCGCATTCGTGATCATATCCGGATGCGTTTCCATCGCCACTACAATATTCCGTTCGGCCGCGGCATCACCGATGTCCTGCAGCTTGCCGTAGACATAATCCTTATCGATCCCGCCTGATTTTACACTAGTGAACACCAGGCCCACGCCCATCTCCGCAACCGTTTCCAGCTCGTGGGTAAACCTGTGGACCGTGTCATCGGCGTCCATCTGGCACCTGATGATCATACTGGTCGCTGTCAGACCGTATTGGTCCAATTCCGCCTGAACTGCGGCGATGTCTTTTCGCTCTGGGCAGGCAATTTCCACATTCAGCAGGCCAATCTTCGCAAGGTGTTCGTAGCCAGTTTCCCGGTATTGGCGATAGCTGTTTAAATTACACGCAATTACATTTCCCACCACATCACCTCCGGAAATTAAGGAACCAAACGCTTTAGCAAAATGAGGGCGATGAATACGATAATCGGAGACAGATCCAGCCCACCCATATTAGGCAACATCCTCCGAATCGGTGCCAGAACAGGTTCCGTCAATCGCATCACGAACTGAACCATTGGGTTGTTTGGACTGGGATTGAACCACGACATAAACACCCTGGCGATCAATATCCAGGTGTAGACTTCAAGAAACAGAGACAACAGCATATAGACCTCACCTCTCGAGTGTCAGACCAATTACCAGCCTATTCCTTTTTCTTAGCTGCGGGTGTCTTCAGATGGGTCTTCAAAAAGGAAACCGTTCGGTTCCAGGCCTTCTCCGCGGCCGCCTTGTTGTACCGGGTGCCGGTGGGATTTGCAAAAGCGTGACTCGCGCCTTCATAACTGTAGATCTCGTTCGCGGTCCCTGCTGCTTCCAGACCTACCCTGAATGCCGCTACCTGTTCCGGTGAGGGATGCCCGTCATCTGCCCCGAACTGCCCGAGCACGACACCGCGAATCCCTTTCAGCACCTCTGGATCGTTGACGAGTTGACCGTAGTAGATCACCATGGCATCGATAGCCGGATTATGGATGCCAAGCTGCAGCGACTTGCCGCCTCCGAAACACCAGCCTATGCAGCCCGTCCGATCCTTGTCAACGGAATCCAGGCCCTGTAAATACGCCACCGCGCCATTCAGGTTTGAAAGAGAACCTTCCGCCGTAACCTTCTTCATAGCGGCACGTGCCTCATTTGGGGTCGTAGCCACGGAGCCTTCATACAAATCAACAGCCAGGGCCGCATACCCCTCAGCGGCCAGTCGTTCGACTTCGTCCTTGATCTGCTGATTGAGTCCCCACCACTCGTGGATCACGACCAGACCCGGGAACGGCCCCTCTCCCGCGGGCACAGCAAAGTGGCCTTTGACCTTCGGGCTTTCTGGCATATAGGATACCGAACTACCTGACACCTTTGCAGATTCAGACTTGTCATCTGCCTGTATCGCCTGATTTCCGATCGTACACACCAGAGCCGCAATTACCAGCCACATTTTCATCTTCATACTCCTTCCGGAATTACCGATCTATATGTCCTGTCATTGCCCGTATCTGACCCACCGCATCAATTCCCTCAACGTAGCCCGCTTCCCCTTCATCAAAATACCGATGCGGTAGATCCTCGCCGTACACCACATGACCCCTGCAATCGTAGCCAGAAGAATAACCACCGATCCAAAAATTTCGATCGCAGGTGGCACCAGTACATTGATTCGAACGAACATCAGAACGGGTAAAAACAACGGAATCATCGACAGAACCACCGACGCCGTTGCCGACGGATTGTTGGCGATAAAAATAATAAGAAACAGAGGAATCATCAGGGGAAGAATCACGATCATCTGAATCTGCTGTGCATCCTGTTCGGTGTCGCAAATCGCACCGATCATCGCGTAGAAGGTAGCATACAGGAAATAGCCCAGAATGAAGAACAGCCCGAAGAAGATCAGCGTCTCCGGCTCCAGTGAAAACGGCATCTTCCGGCCGATCAGAGCAGATCCAGAGGTGGAGAAAAGAACCGCAACCCCCAGCCAAACCGCAACCTGTGTGAGACTGGCGGCGCCGATCCCCAGGATCTTGCCCACCATCATCTGCATCGGACTCACGGATGAAAGCAGAACCTCCACCATCCGCGTGGACTTCTCCTCCATCACACCGCGCATCACCATAATCCCATACCCGATGATCACCATATAGAGCATCATCGCAAACACGAAAGACGACAAGAACTCCGCACCGAACCCGCCTCGCCTCTCCTTCCCCTTCACCAGCTTGATGGTCTTCAGATCCACACGGCGTGTCCACTCCTTTACCTGTATCGGATCCAGACCTTGTTCGCCCAGCCTGTGCGCCACAACGCACTGGGTCAGAATGGTTCTCATGCGTCCCAGCTACTGCACATTGCTCACGGACTTGCTATAGTACTGGGCTTCCCCTTCTTCATAGATATTTTCAGGGATGATGAGATATCCGTTCAGAACGCCCTTGTTGACATCCGCCACCAGCGATTCTCTTGTTGCAGCCGAATCCTGTTCATCCCGCACAAGGCTGAAGACATACTCCGGTCGACCATCTTTGAGCTTCTGATCCATCTGCTCCGTGAATGTTTCGAACAACCCACCCGTTCTGTCGATGACAACAACGGACTTCTGCTCCGCCACATTGACCTTGAGGAGCAGGATGGGTATGAACAAACTGCACCCGATGATCGCGGGTACCAGAAACAGACCCACGATAAAACTCTTCTTCTTCACAATCTCCAGATATTCCCGACGGATGATTTTCAGGGTCTTATGCATCGGAAAGCACCTCGGAGGCGTCACCACCTACCTCGGAAATGAAGATATCCCTCAGCGAAGGCTCCGACACTTCGAATCGCTGCACCGTCGCCATCTTCATCGCTCGCTCGAGAAGTTCCTGGGGCTCGCGACCGGGCTTCAGTTCTACCTCGACGTAGTTTCCATAATTATCATATTTCTGAACCAGGTCGCGATCGTCCAGAAACGTATCCTGCCCTTCGAACGAGAGCGTCACCCGATCATTACTGTACTGCGCCTTCACATCCCGCACGCTGCCTTCCAGCACCCTTCGGCCCTTGTTGATCAGGCAGATGCGATCGCATAGCCGCTCGGCTTCCTCCATCTGGTGGGTGGAGAAAATCAGCACCTTCTCCTTCGACTTCAGTTCCAGCATAATGTCTTTCAGGATCCCCATGTTGATCGGGTCCAACCCGCTGAAGGGTTCGTCCAGAATCAACAAATCCGGATCGTGCATAATCGTCGCAATAAACTGCACCTTTTGCTGCATCCCCTTCGACAGTCGCTCCAGTGGCCTGGTGCGCCAGTCCTGTAGGTCGAATCGCTCCAACCAGGATTCTGCCTGACCAACGGCGTCCTTCCGCGAAAGCGATTTGATCTCTCCCAGGAACCGGAGCAGCTCCAGAACCTTCATCTTGGGATACAATCCTCGCTCTTCCGGTAAATATCCAATTCTGTCCTTCTCAGGCGCCTCTCCCGATTCCCCGAACTGTACCGTCCCGCTGTCTGGGGCGAAAATTCCCAGGATCGTTCGGATCGTCGTCGTCTTCCCCGCGCCATTCGGACCCAGCAGTCCATAGATCTCACCCGGCAGAATCTCCAAACTCAGGTCATCTACCGCGCGCACGCCATCGAATGTCTTGCTAACGGAATCGAGTATAAGATTTGGCATTGAGCTCTCTATCGGGCTTGGGTCCTCGGCGATCTTCTCGAAGTCCACTCAAAATAGCACCAAAGGAGGGTACCCGCAACAGGACTCTGTCGGATGCCCGTCTTCTTGGACGTATGCTTTCACCAAATTTTCCGGGAATGAAAAGGCCTTGCAGTTCCGTGCCGGCCCTGGAGTATGAATTTCTTTGAATGACAACTCCATAACACTCTGGACTGCAGGCACATGGCATTTTCAAATCCCGGCACCAAATCCGTCGGCAAGACAATTGCAGAATACCGCTTGAAGCCACCGTGAGCCACTACACTTCCTGACCCGCTATCCCGGATTCCATTTTTGGAAAACGCAAATCTCTCCCGTGAATTCAAGGGACTTGGATTCGGAATCGCAAAATACGTTTTGCTGGGCCTCCTGATCCTGTTTGGCCTTCTGGTCTCTCTATCACTGATTCTCGGATGGCATCTCGGAATGGAAGTCGCCGTCGATGCGGAAGGCATCATAAGACCTTCGAGGAAATTCGTGGTGAAATCCAGATCGACAGGCATCCTCGGAAAGGTACACGTCAAACAGGGTCAGGTCATCTCCGTCGGAGAAATTCTTGCAGAGATAGATGACCAGGAACTATCGGCCAAACTCGACAAGGTCGAACTGGAAATCGAAGTGCAGAATTGCCGCCTCGATGAACTGGAATCCAGAGTGCGCCAGGAAAGGAAAGTGTTGGAAGCTCAAATCAATGCCACAAGAGCGGAGATCGAGACAGCCGAACTGCATCTGCAGCAGGTCCGTGGAGAATACAAACTGTACTTCGCTACTTACCCTCCGCTGCCCGGGAATCGGCGCAAACCCCTGGACGACCTACTGCCGGTCTTACTCAACCGGTCTCGTGTTCGCCGAACGAAGGCGGAACTGGTCCGCGGCCAGCGTGAACTGGATGCGCTTGACGCACGACGGCAGGAAATGACCACACTCATCAAGAGTACGAGGATCCTTGAGGAAGAAAGAAGATACCTGCTGAAGCAATTGTCTCGCACCAGGATTGCGAGCCCTGCCAACGGAACTGTGTTAACCAACGAAATCGACAAGAGAGAAGGCGACCTGATCCGTGGCGGTGAAACGCTTCTGGAAATCGCCCCGCTCGAAAACTGGTCCGCCCAGGTGTTCGTCCGGGAATTCGATATCCCCAAGGTCCAGGAAGGCCAATCCGTCCGACTCTATGTCGAGGCCTTCCCCCACATGGAATACAGAATCCTTGAAGGCTCTGTTAAAGAAGTTCCGGTACGACCCACAGAAGAAACATTGAATACACCCGAGCCGGTATACCCCGTCAAAATCGAAGTTGGATCCACCGATCTGTCGGATGGCGAACAGACATTCAGTCTCGCCTATGGCATGAGGGTATCTGCAAAGATAATCATTGAACGCGGGCGTGTCTTTGACCTGATCCGGAAGAAAATCAACAAAGCTGCGGGAGACGTATTCAGACCAGGTCTCTATGTTCAGGAATAGATTACGCTTATGAAATGTCGGCCCTGCAGGATGGTCTTCATCCCTACAAGATGTAACCGATAGGAAGAAGGAGTCTGCCTCCTCTATGCAGCCATTCCAACAGATTTTTCAATTGATCAAGCCCTACTGGAAACAGATCCTGCAATCTACGCTCGCAGGTATCCTGATCATGCTGCTCTCCATACCGGGCCCAATGCTGACCAAGGTCCTGATCGACGAGGTCTACCCCCATCGGGATACCGATCTTCTGACATTCGTTCTCATTATAGGTGCAGCGATTTCCATAGTTCTGGGAACATCGAATCTGCTCAGTGGATACTACTCCCAATGTGTTGGCATCCGAATGGGGCTCGACTATCAGTCCCGCTTCTATCGTCATATCCAGTCGCTCGACTTCAGCTTTTTCGATCGCCGAGAAACAGGTGAAATCCTCGCCCGATTTGGAGACATGCGATCATCGATCTCCAACGTGATCGGTATCCTGAACTCATTCATAATGAATTCCCTGCAGCTCATCATCTTTCCGCCCATACTCATCTTCCTCAACTGGAAACTCGCCCTCATCAGCCTCGCCGTGCTTCCATTCGATACCTTGATCGCAGCCCTTTCACGGCCAGTACTCCGCTCACTTTCTCAGCGACTTGCGGAGAAGTCAGCCGAGCTCTCGGCCAGAACCATCGAATCCATTTCCGGTATCCGAACGGTCCAGGCGTTGGGAATGGAGTCGGCATTTCACGACAACCTCAAAGGAATATTTCTTGGAGTTTCTTCGCTGCAGCTCAAATCCTCCCTTTTCCAGGGCAGCCTTGGGCTCTTGTCCACCTTGCTAAAGACGGCGGGCACCCTTGGATACAGTTGGTATGGCTGGTCCCTGGTTCTGTCCGGAGAACTCAGTCTCGGAAGCTTCCTGGCATTCTCCGCCTATGTCGGCTACCTCTTTGGGCCAATCGAGGGACTGGTCAGTCTGATTCCAAGAATAGAAGTCTGTCTGGTTCACGCGAATCGCTTTTTCGAAGTCTACCAGTTGAAACCCACGGTCCTCACAACTTCGAATCTCCCTGCTATGGGAAGGGTCCACGGGAACATCGTATTCCAGAATGTAAGCTTCTCTTACGACAGCAAAACACAGGTGCTGTCAGACATCGACCTGCTGATTCCACACGGTCAACCAACAGCCCTTGTGGGTTCGAGTGGATCTGGAAAATCCACCCTCGCCAAACTCATCCCACGTTTCTATGACCCTTGCCAGGGTGCCATATCCATCGACGGACAGGATTTGAGAAGCGTAAGTGCGACCTCTCTTAGAAAGCAAATCGGATTTGCCCTGCAGGGAAGCAACCTTTTCCAGGGAACGATTCAGCACAACCTGACCTTCGGGCGCGATCTTCCTCCGAATGAGATCGAAGACGCCTGCAGATCCGCTCATATTCACGACTTTATCGCTTCACTTCCAGATGCATATCGAACCCGCCTTGGCGAACAGGGAGCGCAGCTTTCCGAAGGACAGAAACAGCGAGTCGCCCTTGCACGTGTCCTCCTGCTCGACACGCCGATACTGATACTGGACGAACCCACTTCAGCCCTCGATCCCGAATCGGAATACTTCATCCAGCGCGCACTTGAAACGATTTCTGAAGGCAGAACCACGCTAATCATTGCCCACCGGCTCACCACCATTCAACGCGCGGATCAGATTGTGGTCATGAATCAGGGCCGAATCGTAGAACGAGGCCCACACGACGAATTGATGATGCTGGACGGTGAATACGCAAACCTCAGCCGCAAGATGGCGAGCGTGTAGGATATGAATTGGCCTTCGGGGGCAACCACCCATATATTCCGAAAGGAGACGCAACGTGCAACTAACCAAGTCAGTTCCCCACGGAACTCGCAGCCGAAAACTCGGCAAAGTCTACGCTTACGAGGAGTCCGAGAGAATCAAGCAAGACAGAGCACGCATGACCGCATTGGAATTCAAAATCGCCCACCCGAACTACTCGCAATCGATGGATCTGTTGGGTGATTACAATGATGATGGGATGGTAAAGGTGGCTGATTATGGCGCCGACGTAAATGTTACGCATCACTATCAACCACCCGGTCCAAGGATTGAGAATAAGCCGGATAGCATTATCGTGTATGACACCACACCAATTGGAGCAGTTGTTGGCCCATTGGGCGTGAATGCTGGAAGCATTGTGACCAGAGTAGCAATTCCAAAGAAGTGACAGCAGTTGGTGCTGACAACGTCTGATTAGGTTACCCCCGTAGGCCGGTTACAGGAAAGCCCTGAGATGAAATCCATAGGAAATTCATTCCGCTGGAAGCAAGACTCAGCTCTAAGATCTTTAGTTTTCGTCGTGGGACTTTTGGCCTGGTCCAAGATATGGGACACGTTCATATTGGGCCGCATCCAGCTTGAAAATTATCCGCCAGTAACAGGGATGTTGATTTCAATTTTGGTCCTGGAATTGCCCAAACTGTTTGCTGTGATTCTCGTCGTGACAAAATTGCAAAGTCCAGATGTAAGACGATCGCTGAGTAGTTGGCCAACTGTCCCACAGTGTGTCATGTGGATCTTCATGGCCATCTGGCTATCCCTTCCAGAATTCGCCAAAACCGTCCGATGGAATTATGCCCCCGAGCTGTCTACAAGTGCGAGTCGTGTAATGATTACCTCGCTGGATCTCATCTATTTCGGGTTACTGATACCATTAAGAGAAGAAACAATCTTCAGAGGTCTTCTGTACTATTCGATTAGACCTTGGGGCAAAGCTGTCGCGTTCTTTGGGACATGGATACCATTCATACTCATGCACATCCCATCAATACCCGAGCTACTCATGAACGGGGACCTTGGCATCGGTGTCTGGCATCTTGTATTTGTCGCCGTACTTGGTGCAGCAACAGGGTATATAATTCAATCAACCGGGAAACTCTGGTTATGCATCCTGTTCCACGGCTCAGCAAATTCATTCGGTTTGATAGGTCCCTTCGTGAAGTATCTAAACTCTCTACTGAACTAATCTGGGTCACGCGTCGTCCTGATTAAAATTAACCAACCCGACTTTGGTCGGAGCTGCCTGACAATCCTTCGTTCAGTAGCCACAATCTGAAATTGGGTATCAGAATGGAAACAAGAGAATTTCCGCCTTGGTCGCTCAAAATCCTGTTTGCTGGACTTGTAGGCTTTCAACTTTTCCTCCACGTTGGGGGTCGTGCAATCATACTTCTCGTTGTACTCCTGAACAAGTTCATTGGGATAGGACTAAGTGGATACCAAGACGTATATGTCGGGACCCACTTTGCCAACCAGATCTGTATCGCAGCATTGTTCCTCTTTATGCAATCCAACCTTCAAAAAGAGGGTTTCCAGATCAGGCATTTGTGGATCTCCTTTTCCACGACACCGTCTCTCGCTGGACTATCGCTAGTCTCCGGCATAACCCTTGCGCTACTGGGTACGCTGGTCAGACTACAAATAACAGGGGAGGTTGACACACACCCATCTGCCCCGCTGGTGATACATTGGATCCCTGCCCTTGCCCTTGAAATCCTGACCGTTGGAATAATGGTC
>CAVOEZ010000087.1:0-9895 GCA_963694355.1 Latescibacteria bacterium UBA2968
GTACAAAAAGGCCATTCTCCTGGGTGAACAACAGGTTCGGTTAAAACCGGATCTGGCATCGGCCCATTTCGGTCTGTTTCGTTTGTATATCCACTTTCTGGATAATTCCGGGCCGGATGGTGTGTTGGAATGGCTGGATGAGCAGGAGTTTCACCTGGTTGAATTGTTCAAAGGTGAAGCCTTCAGATGCAAAGGAGAACTGGCGAGGGCGGATTCCGTTTTGAGTGCCTGGATCGCGATGGACCCACCCGTCAGTGTGGTCCCTGCGTATCTGTCAATGGCGAGGCTTTCATACGCGCAGGCCGATCGCGACAAGGGTCAAGCCAGGTTCTGGCGGGCCGTTGAGAGCATCCAGGATTCGCTGGATGCGCAGTTGCTGTTCCAAGACGTCAAGTATGTTGTAAACGCGGATGAGATGGCGGCCTTCAGAAAGATTCAGACGCGAGCGGAGTGGGTGGCATTTTTCAGAAAAATGTGGGTAAGTCGTGACCCCACGCCTTCGGTGCAGATCAATGCGAGACTGGCTGAACATTACCGCAGACTTCTGTATGTGGAGCAGAATTACCTGTTCGATGGAGTCAGAAGCTGGTTTAACGATCCTGACAAATTCGATCATCTCGAATTTCCAGAAACGACCATGTTGAATGACCGATTCAACGACATGGGGCTGGTCTATGTTCGGCATGGCCAACCGTCGGATACCCAGAAGCCGGCGGATCTTCGAGAGGTCTGGTGGTATTGGAAAACCGAGGAGTTACCGGAAATGGTGTTCAACTTCGCGGCGTCGCCCACCTCGGTGGGTAGCAACTGGCGGCTCGTGGAGTCTGTTTTTGGCGACCGAAATGCGGCCCGGGTTCGATGGGAAGTGGAAAAGCACATTCGAAAGACCCAGAGGTCCATTTCAGAAGGGCTGGAACTGGACCGTCACACCTGGGAAGAAAAGGTGAGTCCGCTGGACTATGATTCGTATCTGGCTTACTTCAAAGGGGATGAGGGGCAGAATTTCGTAGAATTGTATTATTCTATGGACCTGAAAGACCTGAAGGATGCCACGGAAGGTCTGGGGTCCGCCGAACCTGCATTGGAGTACGGCTTCTCGCTGCACGATTTGCAGTGGAATCGATTGGAGAACCAGCACGGCGTGGTTACAACGGCAGAGTGGGATGCGCTGAAGTATGAGGAATGGGGGATTGGTTCGCTTCGTGCGCGGGCGGAACCGGATTCGTTCCAGGCGGCATTCTTTATCCGACCGAGTAAGGGTTCGCTCATGGGTGGCTGGAAGGGTGGGATAAGGGTTCCGGAGATCTCTTCGACAGAACTGGACGTGAGTACGATCGTGCCGGCATATGTGGTGGATCCAGACAAGGAGGCCGATCCGGCCTTTTCGTCCCGCGGGATTCATATCATCCCCAATCCATCCAGACGTTTCCCCCGGAAGGATCCGGTGAATGTCTACTTCGAACTCTACAATCTCACGCCATCTGCCGGCGGCACGACTGCTTTCGAGGTGGAGTATACCCTTACCCGGTTGAAGCATAAGGGGATCAGGAAACTGCTGGCCATATTCGGAACTGGCAAGCAGGCTGCGACCGCGGTTTCAGTCGACCGGATTGGAGAGACACCGGACTCGATCGAATATCTGTCACTGGATCTCAGCCGTGCGGGGAAAGGCGATTTCAGGTTGGATATCAAGGTAAGTGACAAACATGCAGGAACGGAAAAAGAGGCCTCGGTAGAACTGACGCTGCATTAGGAAGGACCGATACGAAGGAGGACACACTCCCAGGTGGACTGCACCGGGCTACCGAAAAGGAAGGGAATCGATGCGAACCGGTGATAGACTGCCGTGATCTACGCGAGATGGGCTTGAATGTCCGATACCGATTCGTTATCTTGATGAATGTGGAGTAGGCCTGCAAATCAGGGTCAGACGGGATACACAAATGTAGCAGGGATTCCTTACAGAAATCCTCAATCAGAACGGTCCGGGAAATCGTTTTTGCCGGGCCTTTTCTATTTCCATGAACTTCCTGCTTGCGCTCGACGGGGATTTACTCCGATTCGGTTATCTGCTATCTTTGAAGGGTTCTTATTCGCTTGTGGACTGGAGATCGTAATTGCATATGATCAAATTCCTCGCACTGTTTTCACTTCTCGTGCTGGTGGGTACATCCTCCGTGGGGGCCATACGGAGTGAGGCTGCGAAAGTGGACTCCCTGATAACGGCGGCGGCCGACACGGCCCTTTCCTTCGAAGATCGCGAATCTGTTTTAAAAACGGCCCTGGATCTTGACATCTCAGGGCAGGTTATGTTCGCCCTTTCGCAACTGTACTTCGAAAAGGGGCCGGGGTCTTCCAGGCAGGCCAGCAAGCATTGGGTGAAGAAGGCGATGAAGCGGGAACCGGAGAACGCAAAGTATCTCGGAACCTATGCCGGTTTGGTGTGGCAATCTGGAGGATCACTGGCCCCCAGAAAGAGTTCGTACAAGAAGGCAAGGGAGGCGCTGGAACTGGACCCAAACTGCGTGGAGGCGCTGTACTGGGCCGGGCGGTTTGTGGCATGGTCGTGGGAGATGACCTTTTTTACCGAGTCGGACGACTACGATAAGCCTGATTACCGAGACGATACGGTGATGGCGGGAAGAACGTACGTGCAGCGTGGATATGCCGACATGGATGTGGATGTCGCGATTGACTTCTTCACGCGTGCGCTCGAGGTCGACCCCCATCACTGGCCATCGCGCGTGCATCTGGGTCTGGTTTACCACATGGCTCAAAAGTCGGCGGAACTGGTCTCACTATTCGATGGGTATCTGAAGATCGCTCCGGACAATCGCGACAGTTATTTTTTCAGGGGTCTGGGATACCAGATGGACGGCGAGTTGGAGCGCGCATACCAGTCCTATGTAGAGGGACTGGCCAGGATGAATGGACCGGAGCGCCGATTCATGCAGTCTGTATTCATGATGAGAGACGAGAAGGCCGAAAAGGATGGCGTTCCACTACCGGACGAGGCGGAGATCAAGCGCTTCTGGTTCGGGCGCGATCCGTTATTCCTTACAGATTTGAATGAGCGCCTTATGGAGCAGTGCCGAAGGGTCGCCTATGTAAATCTGCGTTTCGGGGATCCCAGAAATAGTCTAGAGGGATGGCGGAGCGACCGGGGTCAGGCCTATATCAGATACGGCGATCCGATTGCCAGAGGGATGGTGGCTGCGGATATCGATCTGGGTCTGGACAAGACGATGGAGGAACAGAGAGAAATGCAGCGGAACGCAGGCACTTCCGGGGTGCTGTACAAATTCACGCCACGAACCGAGAAGTGGTCCTACGATGGATTCGATGTGAAATTCGAGCAAACCAATACGTGGGATTCCTGGCGTTTCGGTAAAGCAAACCTGGGTTACCTCGAGTTGTCCTTCTCGGATCTGGTGAAGATGAAACCGGATCATTACAAGTATCTGTATCAGTACGATGTCCCCTACCAGTACGCGCAATTCAGAAGTGAGGAAGGCGGGACCCGCGTTGAGGTGTATTATGCGCTGCAGGAGGAGCAGGTGGTCAACCGGGAACTGGCTCCCGGGGTGCGGGAAGTGGATATCAAACAGGCCCTGTTCCTTTTCGATTCGGACTGGGATACGCTGAAACAGGAGGTCGGCAGGTTGAGCCGAATGCCGTGGGTCAACTACACGTCGAACGAAGCAGGATACCTGTTCGCTGCGGAGCAGTTGACGCTTCAACCGGGATCGTATTTCCTGGCTGCAGAGGCTCAGGATCAGAAATCCGAAAAGGTGGGGACCTTCCGGGATTCGCTCCATGTTAGGGACTTCGGTTCCGATTCCTTACAGATCAGCAGCCTGCTGATGGCCAGGCGGATTGTTGAAAAGGAGGAAGGAGACTATGGAAGGGGACGGTTTCTGATTTTGCCAAACCCGTTGAAGCAGTGCACCCGCGATGGTCAGGCGTCTTTCTATTTCGAGATTTATAATCTGACACAAGACACCTTCGGTGCCACCCATTATCAGGTGAGTTATCAGATGCAGATGCTTCCGGAGGAACAGGTCAATTCTTCCGAACCCGACTGGACAACGGCGGTATCTTATGACTACCGCGGGTCGAGAGACTGGGAGACCTATCGACTGACCCTGAAGATGAATGAGTCTGAACCTGGGGTGAGAGCGTTCCGGGTGTCGGTGAAGGATCTGGAAGGGAATCAGGATGTGGAGGGTATAACGGCGTTCAGGGTGAAATGGTAGAGAGGCGAGGGTTGAGAGGTGAGTAGGAGATGGATTTGGGTGATCGCCGGTTCTCGACCCTTCGATACGCAGCAAGCTGCTACTCAGGGCAGGCAGGCTCGAACGTACGGGGGGGATCGTGGAAGCGAACCAGCTGTGGGTGAGTGTAGAGGATAGATGTTCGCGAACACGGTGGGCGAGAGACGTGGAACACCGATGGACATCAATGTATGAGGCGAAATTGAGATGGTAGTCTGGATGGCTGTTGCGTTGGCTTTGGGGATTGGAAAGCTCGAGGCGGCGGTAAAACACAGTCCAACTGTCGACTCCTTGCTTGTGATGGCAATGGACGAGGAGTTACGCTACAAGTCCCGGAAACGTGCGGCCAGCCGTGCGACGAAGCTGGAGTGGTCTCCGCGAACGATGGACGTGATGGCCCGGGTGTTGATGGTGGGTGGGAAGAAGACGTCTGCCCAGGATGCGGAACACTGGGCACTGCGGGCCGTCACACGCGAACCGAATAATCCCGATTACAGGGCAACCTATGCAGAGCTTCTGTGGATCTGGGATCGCAGGGAGGATGCTTATACACAGGCCAAACGAGCGATAGAACTGGACTCGAATCACAAACGGGGGCTCTACACGGCGAGCCAGTTTCTGATGTGGCAGATACAGTTCTATATGGATGGCGAGCGAGAACGGGGTCGTATACATCTCGATGAGTTCGCCCACAAGGATCGGGAGGAGGCGACCGGGTATCTCCAGCGGATTCTCGAGAACAGTCCGGGAAACCGGGAGAGCAGGGTGCTGCTGGCTCTTGTTTACTATGACGGCGGTCAGCCCGGAAACCTGGTGTCTCTTTTCAAGGAGTACACCGAACAGTATCCTGCGGACCAGGATGGGCACTTCTTTCTGGGTCTGGGTTATCAGGTACAGGATAACCTGAAATCTGCCTTCCGGTCCTACTCACGCGCTGTTGACTTGATGAATTCGGAAGAAAAGGCATTTATGCAGTCCATGTTTCTCCTGAGCAAAAAGAAGGATCTGGAAAAACGCAGGAACCTTCCAGAGGCCTCGGACATCAGAAGATTCTGGACAGGCAAGGATCCCCTTTTTCTCACACCTGTCAATGAGCGGCTAATGGAGCATTGCAGGCGAGTGGCCTACTCCAATCTGCGATTCAGGGATCCCCGGACAAAGATGCAGGGTTGGAGGAGTGACCGGGGACAGGCATATATTCGATATGGGCAGCCGCTTTCACGGGTCGCCCAGCTCTATTCTGGGGAAACCTGGATATACGATCGCTTCCGAATCCATTTCAAGTATGGCGGGATAAGAGACCTGTTTCGTTTCGGATCGGTATGGGCACGCGGCCAGCAAATGGGGTTTTCAGAGCTGGTAAGCCGAGTGCCGGATTTTTACATGGATCCGTACAAATGGGAACGATACGAAGCCCCCAACCAGATCGCCCAGTTCCGGGAACCGGATGGGCGAACCCGTGTTGAAATCTATTACGCGCTCCCGGGCAGTGAGGTGAATCACAGCACGGCCGAAGCCGGTGTGGGCGAAGTGGATCTGCGGCAAGGGTTCTTCCTGTTCGGTGCTTCGGGTGACACCCTCCGATATGACATCGAAAAAGTTACCCGAATGCCCTGGGTCGAGTACAACCAGATGTCGCGCGAAGGGTATCTGTTCGCCAATGAAAGATTGACCCTCGATCCCGGGAGCTATTTCCTTGCTGCTGAAGTAGAGGACCGGTCTTCCAACACGATCGGGACGTTCCGCGACTCATTGAACGTGCGCCGATTCGGTCGGAAAAAACTGGAGGTGAGCAGTTTGCTTGCCGCTCGCCGCATTGTGGAGAAGGAGGATGGACCACTGGACAGGGACCGTTTCATGATTCTCCCTGATCCTGTGGGAAAGTGCCACTCAAACGGGAGCATGTCCTTCTATTTCGAGGTTTACAATCTGAGGCGCGACGCGTTCGGCCAATCAAATTACAGGGTCACCTATCAGACGCGGGTGCTACAGGAGGGCCGGTTTTTCGAGGGAGATCTCGGAAAATGGACCACGGCCGTGTCACATGTGTTCAATCAGTCCAGGTCCTGGGAGCCGCACTACATGCGGCTGGATCTGAAACGGTCGGTTCCCGGATTGCGTGCCTTCAGGGTTGTGGTAGAGGACATCAGCAGCGGACAACTGGCGGTGGCTTCCTCCGTTTTCAGAATCGTTCCCTAACGATGGGCACCATTCGTTTTCAGCAGGCGAACAGAAGCATTCAATTCGTTTTTTGCGATGTGTTGAACAGATTCAGGAGATAGATGAATGGTTCGCGCGTTTATTCTTGCCGTACTCGTAGTTGGCAGCGTGGTCCCTGTGTATGGAGGGGATGAGAAGCAGGTCGACAGCCTGCTTGCGTCCGCTGCCGACACATCCCTTTCCCATTCGAAGCGCGTAGGTCTGATGGAAAAGGCCGTTCGCGAGGATGAAACCGGCAGGGCTATGCACGCGCTTTCCAGATACTATCTCACCCAGAACAGCGTTCTCTCGCGCCAGTTTTCGAAGCAGTGGCTCAGGCGGGCGATCAAGCGTGAGCCCGACAATGTAGACTACCAGATGACCTTTGCCGAAATCTACTGGCAAGCGGCCCAAAGGGACAGATTCTACAAGCAGGTTCGAAAAGTCATCTCAGAAAATCCAGCGAGTGTGAAGGCCCTCTACTGGGCAGGCCGGCACGCGGCACGGGAGATGATGTATAATCTGGAAAGGGAAACCCTCAAGACGGGGCCGGCTCGCAAAAAACGATTCAACTATGGTGCATACGGGCAGAGCATGAGGGATCAGGCCATCGGCTATTTGACCGAGGTGCTCTCCCTGGACCCGGAACACAGGCGCGCCCGCATTCTGCTTGGCCAGGTTTACTACGAAGGCCACATGCCCGAGGAACTTGCCGATCTTTTTCAGTCCTACATTGCAAAACATCCCGAAGATTGGCACGCCTATTTCTTTATGGGTCTCGGGCTTCAGGAGAAGCAGGATCTGGATTCCGCGTTCAGTTCCTATTCCGCCGGATTAGACCGGATGTCCGAGACCGAGCGGCAGTTCATGAAGTCGATTGTGATGCTTGTTGATCGCAAGGAGCTCCAACAGACCGACGATCTTCCTGACGACGAGGCTTTGAGACGATACTGGAAGGGCCGAGATCCTCTGTTTCTCACACCAAGCAACGAACGACTTCTAGAGCACTGCAGGCGGGTCGCTTATGCGAATCTAAGATATGGTGATCCTGATTCAGGTGCTGAAGGGTGGGCAACCGATCGCGGCCAGGCCTATATTCGATACGGGCATCCCGGATCGAGAAATATATATCTCGACCGTGCAAATTTCGTACTGCTGCGGGAGACTTGGAGCTATCCGGGGTTCAGCATTACGTTCGAGCGTATCAACGAGGACCGCTGGAATGTCCTCGAGGTATGGATGCAAGGGACGGTTCGAAGCCGATACAAGGATTTGCTGGAGCGAATTCCGGAACATTACGAAGATCCGTACTGGTTAAGACAGTACGACGCGCCCTTTCAGATGGCCCAATTCAGAGATGAAGACGGCAAGACGCGCCTCGAACTCTATTATGCTTTGCCGGGTGAAGAGGTGACACACACGAAGGTCGGTTCCGGGGTGCAGGCAGTGGACCTGAAGCAGGGCCTGTTTCTTTTCGATTCTCATTGGAACGAGGTCCAGGAGACGATCCAGTCGCTCAAGAAGATGCCGTGGATCGAAGGGAATATCATCCTGGAAGGGTATCTGTTCTGGGGGGAGCGGCTGAGTCTGGATCCCGGCACCTATCACCTTGCGGTAGAGGCGGAAGACCGCGTGGCGAAGACGCTGGGAAGTTTCAGGGATTCGCTGCAAATCCGGCGATTCGGGAACGAGGATCTGGAGATGAGCGGTCTATTGGTCGCGCAGCGCATCGTAGAGCAGGAGAGCCGACCGTTTGGAAGAGACCGGTTTATGGTGCTGCCCAATCCGCTAAAACAATGCCAACGGGATGGACACATTTCGTTCTATTTCGAGATTTATAATTTGAGTCGCGACGAGTTCGGTTCTACGAATTACCAGGTGACCTACCAGACGAGACTGCTGCCCGAATCCCGCGGAGAGGGAGCGCCTGATCCAACCTGGACAACGGCTGTTTCCAATACCTTCCAGGAGTCGCGACCGTGGGAGCCGAATTACCTGACGCTGGATATGCAGGGCCTCACTCCCGGGCCGTGGGCATTCCGCGTAGTGGCCAAGGACTTGAGAAATGGCCAGGAGGCTATGAGTTCTACTGTGTTTCGGGTGATGCCTTAGGAGAGGCGAGGGCAAGCTACTGCAGTGGCGAGGGTAGGCAACTTGGTCTTCCCGATTTAGTGGACAATGAGTTAAGTGTTTTGTATCTGTAGAGTGTCTTCTCCACCACCAGGAGGCATATCTATGGCTCGCAAGAATCGCAGGAAGTTCACTCGAGAGTTCAAGTTAGAGGCTGTCCGTAAGGTCATTGTAGACGATCGCACATACAAAGACGTCGGCAAAGAGGTCGGTGTATGTGAGAGCGTGCTGGGCCGATGGGTCAGGGAGTTCTCTGACGATGAGCAAGAGTCATTTCCCGGAAAAGGTGTTCGTAAATCCAAGGACCAGGAGATCTTCGAGCTCAAGCGCGAACTCGATGGTATCCGGGAAGAGCGTGACATTTTAAAAAAAGCCATAGCCGTTTTCAGCAGACACCAGAGATGAACTTCGAGCTCGTTCACGAGTGTCGTGATCGGTATGCAGTTGATCGGATGTGTCGGACATTAGGCGTTTCGCGCAGTGGATATTACGCCTGGAAAACCAGGCCTGTGTGCGATCGAGAGCAACAGAACAAGCTGTTGGCGTTCCACATCAGGGCTATCCACAATGAAACAGACGCCACCTATGGCTCGCCACGTATCACCAAAGAGCTAAACGAGGCCGGCATCTCCTGCAGCGAGACCAGAATCGCCAGAATTAAACAGGAGATGGGTCTCAGGGCCATCGCAGCATCCCAAAAGTTTCGATGCACAACAAAGGCCGCCTCTGACGCTGTTGTCTCACCAGATCTAATTCGGAGGGACTTTGAAGCTGAGAAACCAAACCAGAAATGGGTCTCGGACATCACCTACATACCGGCAGGCAGCACCTACGTTTATCTCGCCGTCGTGATGGATCTCTTCTCGCGTAAGATCGTCGGCTGGTCACTGAGATCGTCTATAACAACCCGGCTGGTCATCGAAGCGCTGAAGAAGGCACGCGATGGACGCAAACCAACGAAGCCACTCATCTTCCACTCCGACCGGGGATCACAATACACCAGTGAACACTTTCGAAAGACTCTCGCTGAAAACGGCATGATATCGAGTATGGGACGCAAAGGAGACTGCTTCGACAATGCTGTAGCAGAATCTTTCTTCTCAACACTGAAAAGAGAACGCGTAAATCGAGAAACATACGTCACTCAGCAACAAGCGGAACGAAGGATCGATCACTACATCAAATTCTACAACCATCGCCGAAGACACTCTACTCTGGGACAAACGTGTCCGGATAACTTCGAACAGCTACACCTCACCTAACCCCGTGTACACTTTTTCAAGGGAAGTACA
>CAVOEZ010000088.1:0-9842 GCA_963694355.1 Latescibacteria bacterium UBA2968
TCCAGTTCGAATTCCTTCCATCCGATGATGGACTCCTCGACCAGTATCTCGCTGGTGGGAGACAGGTCGAGTCCGCGGGAGGCGACGATTTCATATTCTTCGGCATTGTAGGCGGTGCCTCCGCCAGTGCCACCCAGGGTGTAGGAAGGTCTGATGATGGCCGGGTACCCGATGCGCTCCACGACTTCGATCGCCTCTTCTATGGTGTGCGCGAACCCACCCAGGGGAGATTCGATGCCGATGCTGGACATGGCCACCTGGAAGCGCTCCCGGTTCTCGGCTTTTTCGATGGCATCCGGTTTCGCCCCGATCATTTCGACACCAAATTTTTCAAGTACGCCGCTCTGGTGAAGTTCCATTGCGACATTCAACCCGGTCTGCCCACCCAGGGTGGGCAGCAGTGCCTGGGGGCGCTCCCGCTCGATGACCGCGGCACAAACATCGGCCGTGACCGGTTCGATGTATGTGCGATCCGCCATTTCGGGATCCGTCATAATCGTGGCGGGATTGCTGTTTACGAGTACGACCTCGTAGCCTTCCTCTTTAAGCGCCTTGCAGGCTTGTGTTCCCGAATAATCGAATTCGCAGGCCTGGCCAATGATGATGGGTCCGGATCCAATCAACATGATTTTCTTTATATCAGTACGTTTCGGCATGCTTTCTCACTCGAGCGTGAACCCTGGGGCAGATCGGGATCTGCCGACCAAAGAAACGCCCGCGACCGTTTCCCTATTCAGGAAGACCGCAGGCGATTGGATACGATTCTTGATGATTTCATTGATTAGATGTTCTGGAGGAGGACCAGGTATACGAGCAACAACATAAAGAGCAGTGTGACCACGTAGCACGTTTTCAAGAACAGGTCTTTGGCCCTGCTCTTGGCGGGCGGCTGATCTATTGGGAGCGACTGAGAAATAGACTCGGTCGACTGATCCGGAAATCTTTCCTGCTCGATCAACTGCTCCAGTTTCGGGTCGCATTCCCGAATGGTCCGCATAATGAGCCTTTTGTTGCGGGCGACCTTTTCTGCGAATCGCTCTTTGGAAGATTGAACGGCAGTTTCTTCTATTGGAAACCGATCCTCTCCTTCCGAGAGCGTCGGCTCGCCGTGATCCTCGATGAGACTCAAGGCGCGAGCCCTGGCGAGCTTTTCTGTAAGTTTCTGCATCTGCTTCCGGTCGTGCACATTTTCGTGAATGACCTTTCCACAGATTTCAACAAAGTTGTCGAGGTCTTCTTTTATTTCGTTTTCTGTAAGACCGAGGAGATAAGACTCCTCGATCATTTCATTGATGCTTTCGCGAATGTTTGCCATGGGGACTTTCTGTGTGGCTTAGTTGAACGCAGTAATTATATAGCGGTTCCGGTCTTCAAGCTTCCTTATCGTTTGTTCGGCTGCCGGCAGGTGGTCCACCAGATCGCCGGCGGTGAGTCCCGCCATTCCGGTCACTTCTGCGGCAAGGTCACCCGCCAACCCGTGGAGATAAGTGCCCAGTGTTGCGGCGTGAACAGAATCCAATCCCTGACCGACCAGTGCAGTCAGGACGCCTGTGAGGACATCACCTGTTCCACCCGTTGCCATTCCCGCGTTTCCGCTGGAGTTAACAAAGGCTGAACCTTCGGGTGTGGCGATTACCGTTGGGGAGCCTTTCAGGACAACTGTCACACCTGCTGCTTTTGCCAGCTTCTTGCACTCGCAGATCGGATGGGATTTCACCCGGCCAATCTCGATCCCGGTCAGGTGACTGAACTCGCCTGGATGCGGGGTGATGATCGCCGGCACCGCCAATTGCTTCAGCAGACTTGAATCCCCGTTTAGCGCGTTGAGGGCATCCGCATCGAGGATGACGGGGACTTTGATGTCACCCAGGAGCCTGCGCACGAGTTCTGCAGTTTCGCGGTGTCTCCCAAGGCCGGGTCCAATGGCGACACAGTCGGCCGATTCGATCAGGTCCTGAATCTGACCTCTGGCTCTCAACGCAAGGCATCTGGCGTGTCTGACTTCCGGAAGCGGTCGTGTCATTGCTTCCGTCAGTTTGACTTCAAGAATATCGTTGAGGCTCTCGGGAGTACCCACGGTGATCAGACCTGCTCCCGTTTTTGCCGCTGCCTTTGCGGCGAGTGCGGCCGCTCCCGTAAGTCCAACGGATCCTGCAAGGATGACAACGCGGCCACAATCTCCTTTGTGCGCGTCCGGCGCTCTTCGAGGCAGCAAGGCCTTCGCGCCGGAGGGCGCTATCAGGCTTGTAGGAACATTTTCGGCTTCTGCATCCTGGTCGGTGATTCCGATGTCGACGAGATGCAGGCGACCACACCGCGCACGGCCGGGTTGAAAGAAGTGACCGCGTTTGGGATATGCGAAAGTTACCGTATGATCAGCGTTGATGCAGGACCCCGCCACACTTCCGTTATCGGGATTCATTCCCGAAGGCACGTCTACAGAAATCACCGGGCAGTCGCTCTTGTCGACCAGGTCGATTGCTGCTGCAATCACACTTCTCGGAGACCCTTTCAGGCCAGTCCCCAGGAGGGCATCGATCACCAGAGTTGCTTTGGAAATTGCACTGGAAACCTGGTCGAGTTCCTGTTCTGACTCGATGCGGGTGATGGCCAAACCCTGTTCCGTGGCTTCCTGCAGGAAGTGCGCTGCATCGCCCTGGACCTGATCCGGATCCGCGAAGAGAAACAGGGTGACTTCGGCTTTTGCCCGATGTGCGAGGGTGCCGACTATGAACCCATCACCTCCGTTGTTCCCTTTTCCGCAGAGGATGACGATTCTGCGGTGTTCCAGATCGTTTGAAATGGATTCAAGGACCTTGAAGACGCCCTTGCCCGCTGCCAGCATCAGTTTTGTGCCAGGAATACCTCTTTCAATGGCCCCGCGGTCTATCCGGCCCATCTGTGCGCCGGTAACCAGCCTGGTATACGCCTGAAGCAACCGGCCCCCTCCTCGGACGTTGGCCGCACGAAGGAGCCCAACGTTTTTGCAAGCGATAGACAACTAAAAACACGTTCAAACCGTGGTAAAAATACAGGAATCATCTGGGCAAAGCAACTCTTAAATTGGGCGCACTTTCGGCAATTTCGGGCCATGGAAGCCCTGAAAAGGATGAGATTGGTTCAGGAAGGAGAATTGGGCCCTTTGATAGGACTGATTCTCAGAAACCGGGAAGGAAATGCAGGGTGTCAGAAACGCCAGGCAACAGGTAGATGTGAATAAAAAATTGTTTATAAATCGTTTATACTCTGGATAAATCAGATCACGCCATAGGTAATCTTTCAGCGGGAATGCAGGGAAGGCGAAGGCAGATTCGACCGGATGCCGTCTGGGCGAACACCACTCGGTCGTGAGATTCGGTAATTCGAACAGTCGAACAATGCACCACTACGCGGGCTGAAGGCCCCCCGGGACGAGACGAGAAAGGTGCCGGTAATTTCCGGTTTTTTCTTGATTTCGCTGAGGGAATTTAGTAGCTTTATTCTCTTGATCGGTAACAATCAGATCATCACGGAGAGGTGCTGGAGCTGGCTGAACAGGGCGGCCTGCTAAGCCGTTGTAGGGGTTCTCCTCTACCGAGGGTTCGAATCCCTCCCTCTCCGCCACTTTTTTGTCTGGAAATCTGGGAACAAGAATGTCAGAAGCCACGCTAAGATTCGCACCATCACCAACCGGTGGATTTCACCTGGGGAACGCCCGTGCGGCGCTTTTCAACTATTTGTATGTGAAACGCTACGGCGGAAAATTGGTGCTGCGAGTGGAAGATACGGACTATGACAGGTCCTCCGATTCTTCCCTTGAAACGATTTTGAATGGTCTGGCGTGGTTGGGTATAGCGTTCGACGGTGAACCTGTCTACCAGTCCAAACAGGTCGAGAGACACCGTGAAGCGGTGCAGAGACTGCTAGACTCCGGGCATGCCTATTACGCATACGAAACACCTGAAGAGCTTCAGGCGTTGCGGGACAATGCGAAGCAGACCAATCAGCGCGTCCAGTATGACCGCGATCTGAGCGAAGAAAAACGTGAAGCCTTTGAGAAAGAGGGCAGGGATCGCGTGGTTAGGTTCAAGATTCCCGAGGGCGAAACGGTCTGGCAAGATACCATTCGCGGTGTACAGCGATGGAACAATAAAGAGATCGAAGATTTCGTCATCCAGCGGTCGGATGGTTCTCCAGTCTACAATCTGGCGGTTGTTGTGGACGACCACGATATGGAGGTGACGCTGGTATTTCGTTCGGCGGATCACCTGTCCAACACCCCCAAGCAGATCTTGCTTTTCAGCGCCCTGGGTTGGTCTGTTCCGACATTTGGCCACTCGACGTTGATTCTGGGGTCGGATGGCAAAAAGCTGAGCAAGCGTCACGGCGCTACGACGGTTACGGAGTATCAGGAGCGCGGCTTCCTGCCCGAGGCTGTGTTCAATTACCTGGCCCTGCTGGGGTGGGCGCCGGGTGACGGCCGTGAGGTGTTCCAGCCCGAGGAGCTGATTTCAGCGTTCTCGGTGGAAGGTCTCCTGAAGAAGGACGCCGAATTCGACGAGCAGAAATTGCTGTGGCTCAACGGAGAGCATTTGCGGGCAACGGGTGTGGATGCGCTGTATGAACAGGCTCTGGAGATGTGGATTTCCGAAGGTTGGGTTACAGCTGAAGAGGCATCTGCGCGCGAGGCCGTTCTCAAGGATGCAGTAGCGCTGATGCAGCCGCGTTTGGAGACCACTAAGGATTTCCTCGAGTTTGAGTACATCTTCAATGATCCGGAGCACTACGATCCCAAGGCCAAAAAGAAGCATTGGAAGCAAGACAGTCCCGATCGCCTGGCGGCGCTGATCTCCCGTCTCGAACCGCTGGACGCGTTCGATGAGGTATCGGTGGAGGGTGCGACTCGCACCCTTTCCGGAGAGCTTGGAATTTCGACGGGCAAGTTGATCCATCCCACCCGTCTGGCGATCAGTGGCGTAGGGCACGGGCCGGGACTTTTCGAGTTGATGGAAGTACTGGGCAAGGAGGCGTGCATCAGACGCATGCGAACCGGCCTGGACAGATTTGGATGCGAGGCCCCCGTTCCAACGGGTTAAAAAGGAAGTCACTGCAACGATCCAACCTGGAATTAGATTTTGCTGCCCCCTCGTCTAATGGCAAGACATGCGGTTCTGGTCCGTAGTATCGGGGTTCGAATCCCTGGGGGGCAGCCATAGTTTCCGTCAGCGTCTCTGTCTTTGGCAGAGACGCTGTTTTATCATTTAGCAGCAAGGTGGTCGATAGCGATGGTGAGGGTTCACGTGCGTTGTCATACAGGTGCCCTGGCATTGTATTTCCTCTGGGGGTTGTCCTCTCAGTGAAGGAACGACGCGACTGAGATCTGATAACCTGACCTTTCTATACGTATCTGATACGAGGCAAAAAATGGCTGAGCATGAAGGGAAGCATTCAGAGGAATCCATACCGTCTGATTTTATCCGGGATGAGATCAGAGCCGACCTGGCATCCGGAAAGGCAGAAGGCATTGTTACACGCTGGCCACCTGAACCGAACGGGTACATTCACATTGGTCATCTGAAGTCGTTTTCGCTGAATTTCGATGTGGCAGAAGAGTTCGGAGGGTACTGCAATCTGAGATTCGACGACACGAATCCGGTCAAGGAAGATGTGGAATATGTCGACTCCATTCAGGAGGATATCCGCTGGATGGGGTACGAATGGGGGGATCATCTCTATTTCGCCTCTGACTACTTTGGGCAGCTGTACGATCTGGCCGTGAAACTGATTCGAAAGGAAAAGGCCTTCGTTTGCGACCTGAACACAGAGGAAATGCGTGAATACCGGGGGACCTTGACCGAGCCAGGTAAGGAAAGCCCCCATCGGAATCGTTCGGTTGAGGAGAATCTGGATCTGTTCGAGCGGATGAAAGCGGGCGAGTTCGAGAACGGCACAAGAACGCTCCGTGCAAAGATCGATATGGCCTCACCCAATATGAATATGCGGGATCCCGTAATGTACAGGATCATACACACAGCACATCACCGGACGGGCAATGACTGGTGCATCTACCCGATGTATGATTTTGCACACGGCCAGTCGGATGCGATAGAGGGTGTGACACATTCGTTATGTTCGGGAGAGTATGAGGACCACCGCCCCCTTTACGATTGGTATATCCGTGAACTGGAGATCTTTCCTTCCCGGCAGATCGAGTTTCCCAAGCTGTTCATTACTTACACGATGATGAGCAAGCGGAATCTGGGCAGGCTGGTAAACGAAGGGCTTGTCAATGGATGGGACGATCCGCGAATGGCAACGCTTTCAGGGATGCGGAGACGCGGCGTTCCTCCGGAGGCGCTTCGAAATTTCGTCCGGCGGATCGGGATGACCAAGCGGGACACCACGGCCGAGATCGATCTCCTGGAATATTATATCAGGGAACACCTGAACCGTGTGGCCCCAAGGGTGATGGGTGTGATCGATCCTTTGAAAGTGGTGATCGAGAATTACCCGGAGGGTGAGGAGGAGACCTTTGAAGCGAATAACAATCCGGAGGATCCATCCGCCGGAACGCGTCAGGTACCCTTTTCGAGAGAGCTCTATATAGAGCGTGGTGATTTCATGGAGGACCCGCCAAAGAAGTTTTATCGACTGGCGCCCGGGCGCGAGGTTCGCTTGAGATCCGCGTGCTATATTACCTGCAATGATGTCGTGAAAGATGATGCGGGAAATATCGTGGAGCTCCGCTGCAGCTTCGATCCGGAAAGTCGCGGAGGATCCACACCGGATGGCCGCAAGGTGCGCGCAACAATGCACTGGGTTTCGGCGAAACACGCGGTGGAAGTGGAGGTGCGGCTGTTCGACAGGCTGTTCAGCAACGAGAATCCATACGAAGAAAAGGACGGGAAGGATTTTCTGGCGAATCTGAATCCAAATTCGCTGGAGGTTCGCTCTCCGTGTTTCGTGGAGCCGAGTGTTGCGGGATCAGGACCGGGGACGGTCTTTCAGTTCGAGAGACTGGGCTACTTCTGTGTGGACAGGGACTCGACCGACGAGAAGCTGGTTTTCAACAGGACCATTTCACTCAGGGATTCCTGGGCACGGTCCCAGAAGGGTGGGAAGCCAGCGTAGGTTGGCAGGTGGTTAAATGGAGGGCCTGTGTTGCTGTATGGCGACGCAGGCCTTTTTCTGGGAAATTCGATCTCACCCTCCGAATCTGATGCCGATCGACAGTCCGAGCATGGCGATGGCAGGATCCTTCCTCCCAGTAACTTCATCCAGCTCTGCAATGTTGAGCTTCAGTTCAGTGAACAGACTGGTGGCCTGTCCAACGGCACTCGAGACCCCCACGATGCCCTCGATCATAACCCCTTTCTGGGCGAAATAGGGTTGGTTCACAATCTGTTCTTTCAGTTTGAACCCGCCCAGTCCGGCGCCGATATAGGGTGTGGACGTACCTATTTTAGAAACATCCATTCTGTTAGACATCTGAATCGTTGTAAATGTTCTCGTTAGTCCGGAAAGCGCGGAGGGGGTCGTAGAAGAAAGGGATCCTCGCAAGTTGTTTCTGGTATACCGCGACGCGTGAATGCCAATCCGGTATCTGCGGACCTTGAGAAATATCTCACCTCCAAGATTCACGCCCATCTGCCTGCCGTGAAAACTCAGAGTGCCGGCAACCTGATCGATGGATCCGGTTGGCGTTGTTCCGGAAAGTGGGGCGCCGGGCTTCCATGGCTCATACTGGTTGACCAGATTACCGGTTGACCGAAACTGCCCGTTTGCCGGCATGGCCAAACCCGCATCGATACCGATACCCAGCCCACCTGCATCTGCTCTTGCGGGGAACAGCAGGCACGCCAGGCTCAGGAGTGTCAGGAACAGTACTGGTGTTTTCATTTTGGTTTCTCCCGTTTAACGGTTAGCACATCTCACCTGTACTGTTAACAAATTACGTGCCATTCTGTTTGCCGTTTCGGAGGCAGACAAAGAGAGAAACGAATTTTTACATAAGTGTTGTATAAATAGTGTGTTGTGATTGTTTTCCTGGGCGGATGTAGGAGCAAAATACCAGTTTTTTTCGACGGGCTTCATGGCGGTCACCTGTGACAGGAGCGCACAAGGCGAGTCCATTAGTCACACTTTTGGCAGCAATTGCGGTTGTGGTTTTGCTTTCGGGCACTTATCATTGACCCGGAAATTCGACCTGAAATCTGGAGGAATCGAGCATGGAATTACACGGGAAGAACCTGATTGGCATTGGGACGGCAGACGGGGGTGACTATTCCTTCAAGTCCTACAACCCATCAGTAGGAATGGAAATGGATCCGGTGTTCACCGGCGCCACCGAGTCCGATGTGGACACAAGTCTGTCGCTTGCTGCATCTGCTTTTGACGTATACCGTCGCAAATCTGCCAGTGATCGCGCCGATTTTCTGGAGCGTATCGCAGCAGAGATCGAGGCCCTGGGCGAAGACCTGATCCACAGGTGCATGGCGGAATCGGGATTGCCCGAGGCGCGTCTCCTGGGCGAGCGCGGCCGCACGGTGGGCCAGATCAGAATGTTTGCAGCTCTTGTGCGTGATGGGTCCTGGGTGGACGCACGTATCGATCACGCATTGCTCGACCGTGCGCCGCTGCCCAAGCCGGATGTGCGGCTGATGTTGATGCCGATGGGCCCGGTCGTTGTGTTCGGCGCCAGCAACTTTCCACTGGCCTTCTCCGTGGCAGGTGGTGATACGGCATCGGCCCTGGCGGCCGGATGTCCGGTTGTTGTAAAGGCTCACCGGTCTCACGCCGGGACGGCCGAGATGGTTGGCCGCGCGATTCAAAAGGCGGTTTCGGATTCGGGAATGCCCGATGGGGTGTTCTCGCTGCTGCACGGTCAAGGCAGAGTAGTGGGTACGGCGCTGGTGAAGCATCCCCTGACCCGAGCGGTGGGTTTCACCGGATCGCTGAAAGGTGGACGTGAATTGTTCGATGTGGCTTCGAGCCGACCTTCCCCCATCCCGGTCTACGCTGAAATGGGCAGTCTGAACCCGGTGTTTGTTCTTCCGGGAGCCCTGAGGGAAAGAGGCGACCAGTTTGCCGAAGGTCTGTGCCAGTCTGTGAATCTGGGAGTGGGCCAATTCTGCACCAATCCTGGGCTGGTTCTGGGGTTGGACGGAGATGATCTGGATTCGGTGAAGGGGAAACTGGAAGGATTATTCTCGGACTCGCCCAATGCCACTATGCTGAACCCGGGGATTCGGGAGGCGTACGATGCGGGCATTGCGGCGGTTCAATCTTCTGCAGGAGTCACTCTGGTTGCCCGGGCATCCGCCGAAGCAGATCCACAGAAGACCCAGGCAGCAGCGCACGTGTTTTCTACCGATGTGGAGACTTTTTTGAACACCGAGCAGCTCGCGCACGAGGTGTTTGGTCCGAGTACCTTGATGGTTGGCTGCCGGTCGAAGGAGGATATGGAGAAGGTCGCTCGCGGGCTGGAAGGTCACCTGACCGCCACGATTCACGGTACCGAAAAGGACCTGGCGGAATTCTCGGATCTCGTGACGATTCTCGAGAACAAGGTGGGGCGACTGATTTTCAATGGGTTTCCAACGGGTGTGGAGGTCTGCGCATCCATGCATCACGGCGGCCCTTATCCAGCTTCAACAGATGGGCGATCCACCTCGGTGGGCACTGCTGCGATTTTCAGATTCACTCGCCTGATGTGCTACCAGGGATTTCCCCAGAGCGCGCTTCCCCGGGAGCTGCAGGACGACAATCCTCTGAAGATATGGCGTCTGGTCGATGGTGAATACAGCCAGGGGTAATGGACGAGTTTCCAGAAATAGCAGAGGGCGCCGATTCGATCGAATCGG
>CAVOEZ010000089.1:0-9831 GCA_963694355.1 Latescibacteria bacterium UBA2968
GGTCTTGACACATTTCCCGAACCATGTTATCGTTCGATCGAAGCGGCATCCTTCCCAACCTCTGAAATCGGCCCTCGCAATGGACCCCACCGAAACGCCCGACACCTCAACGCCACTGGAGAATTCGGTCTATCAGAGTGCGCTGGCCGAGTTCATCGCCACCTCTCGTACGGGCCTGCTCTCGCAGTGGTTGGACCAGGTCTACCGCACGCCTGAATTGCGCATGCGGGAAGATACGCCGGACCAGGAATCTCGCAAAGTTCTGATCGAATTTTTTAACCTGATCTGTAACCAGACCACACATTTCACAGATTTCGGACCCTTGAGGGATCATATCCATTCTGGTTCGATGAATTCATTTACACCTGACGCGGCCTGCCGCCTTCAACTCGCGTTCAAAAAGACACTGTTGGGGTCTTTGAACGCCGGGCAACCCGATGAGCAGCTTCTACGTCTGGCGGAAAAGATCTCGGATGAGATCCTGCTGCGAATTGCAGATTTCTACCACGAGATACGCTACAAGGAACTGCAGTGGCAGGAAGCTGAAAGGACACGTGTGCTGAGAGCCACGCAAGAAAGGCTCAAAACCCTGCTCGAAACGATGAACGAGGGATTTACCGCTATCGACACCTCCGAAAATCTCATCATGTTCAACCACCAGATGGAGCGTATTACGGGGTACGGTCGGCAGGAGGCAATCGGGCAGCACCTCTCTCTGCTCTACACAGAAGACAGCATGGACCGGTTGCAAACGCACCTGGCCAGACGGCGGAGGGGTGAGTCCTCCTCCTATGAACTTCAGATTGCGCACAAATCCGGTCACGAAGTCCCTGTGCGTATTTCCGGGGCGCCGCTGCGTGATGCGGGAGGGCACCATGTAGGGAGTTTTGCCGTAATCACCGACATCAGCGATCGTATCAGAGCTGAAAACGAACTCAGGGACAGCAATGAAAAAATTGTTCGTCTCCTTGAAAAGGAGCGAAACCGTGCTGCCCAATTCGCGACCATCAATCAAGTCGCCAAACTCGCCCTGTCCACACTGGACCTGGACGAAATATTCAAACACGTCGTCCGCGAAGTACACGAACGCTTCCCGTACCACCACATTACCTTGTTCACATTGGACGATGAGAAGAATGACATCGTCATGCGTGCCTGCGCGGGCGCCTACGAAGCATTCTTTACCGAGGGGTACAGACAGCAGATCGGATACGGAATTGTTGGCACGGTAGTTGAACGTGGCGAGTCGATCGTGGCGAATGATACGGAAGCGGAACCCACTCGAATTCTCGCGTTTCCTGAAGAGGCGAGCACCCGGGCGGAACTTTGTGTTCCCATCAAGCGGGGAGACCAGGTCATCGGCGCTCTGGATGTACAGAGTCAGGAGGCCGGGATATTCGACGAAAATGACGTCTCGGCGTTACAGGTCCTTTCAGACCAGATCGCCTGGGTGATCCACAACGCCAGTTTGTTTCAGGAAACCCTGAAACTGAAGGAGTTCAATGAACAGATCCTGCAATCCATCCCGTTGCCGGTCTTTCTCCTGGACCCCGGTGGCAAGGTCGTTTTCGCCAACGCGAACTATATGGACCGGCACAAGGTCACGAAGGAGGAGTTGATCGGAAGACCGCTGGAGGAGGCTATCCCGAAGTCGATCCTGGTTCAGCCTGAAGGCAAAATGGCGGTACAATCTGTATTTCGGAATCTCCAACCCGTGCACCTCGAAAGACAACGAATCAACCAGGGCATATACCAGAACCGAATGGTGAACGTTCTCGTCATCCCGCTGGTGGGCGCCGAAACGCCGCTTGCGCTGGTGCTCATCGAAGATATCACGGACAGCATCGAAAAGGCATATGAATCCTCCCTTTTGAGGCAGATCGGTCAGACCATGCAGGGCGTGCTCGATCTGGATCGCCTGCTCTACACTATTCTCACTTGCGTGACTGCGGGAACGGCACTGGGGTTCAACCGGGCGATTCTGCTCCTGGTGAACAAGGACAAAGGGACTCTGGAGGGGAAAATGGGGGTGGGACCATCCAGCCAGGAAGAGGCAGCGCAGATCTGGTCTCAGCTGGAGGAAACGGTCTTTACGGTCGACCACATCCTTGCAGACTACGACCGCCTCAGCGATCCGGCGGAGACGACCCTGTCGAGAGCGGCAAGACAAATCCAGATATCACTCGGCGATCCGGATGACGTATTGGCGCAGACCGTTCGGGACCAGCGAACCCTCAGGATGGAAGATGGCGACCCGATCTCGATTAGCGCTGCGCTGTGGGCCGCCCTGGGAACCAATCACTTCGTGGCCCAGCCCCTGATCGTGAAAAATAACCCTGTAGGTGTGATCGTAGCCGACAACCTCTACAGTGGTAAGCCAATCACCAACGACAGTATCGATCTGCTTTCGGCATTCGCGAGTCATGCCGTTCTCGCCCTGGAGAATGCCGAGTTGTACAGGAATCTGGAGGACAACGTCCAGAAAGTAGAATCAGCATACCGGGAGCTCGAACGAACACAAGAGGAGCTTGTCCGATCCGAACGACTGGCAGTGATAGGAGAAATGTCTGCACGTATGGCGCACGAAATTCGTAATCCCATGGCCACCATAGGCGGATTCGCCAGATCCATTCTCAAGCAGCGGGATGACACGAAAGTAGAACAGGCGGCCAGCGTTATTGTGGAGGAGGTGGAAAGACTCGAAAAACTGCTTGCAGACACGCTTAATTTTACACGCCCCACGCGCACTCAATTCGAGAACTCCGACCCGAGAGGCCTGTTGGCTGACATCGAGAGGATGATCACGGAAGAAATCGCAGACAAGCCCATCATCTATCATGGCCACCTGTCTTCGGACCTGCCTCATCTCACCTTCGATCCATCACAGATCAAACAGGTACTCATCAATATTTACCAGAACGCACTGCAGGCGATGCCGGATCATGGAGAAGTCAGAATGGAAGCCTATGTCGCACAGATGCCCGGAGAGGTTGATTCTCCGTGTCTACAGCTATCCATATCGGACACGGGCGAGGGCATTTCGGAAGCGCACCATGACGAAATATTCAGTCCGTTCTACACCACAAAAACCTATGGCACAGGCCTGGGACTGGCCATCTCCAAAAAAATCGTGGAAGATCACGATGGGCGAATCTCAATTGAAAGCGAACCCGGGAAGGGTACCCGGGTCACAATACACTTGCCCTGTAGCCCTGAGAGGGAGTGACCTGATGAAAACGATCCTGATTGCGGATGATGACAAGAACCTTACGCTGCTTTACAAGCAGGAGTTGGCGGAGGAAGGGTATCAGGTCGATGTGGTAAACGATGCCCGTCAGGCGATCTCCCGGGTCGAGAGCGATCCGCCCGACCTGCTGCTCCTGGACATCCAGATGCCAGGCATGGACGGAATCGAGGCACTTCATCGCATCATAGGCAGAAACAACGCACTGCCCGTAATTCTCAACACGGCATACAGCAATCATAAAGAAAACTTCATGACCTGGACGGCCGATGCATACGTCGTCAAGTCTTCGGATCTCACCGAATTGAAACAGACCATCCGGGATGTTCTTGAACGGCGGGCCTCCGAATCCTGATCGTACCTGGATTCAATTGGCAATGACAGGGGTGCAACACCGCGGTGCTAGAGGAGGGGAGACTTATGGCTGATATCGATAGCGTATCGTTGCTCAAGGAGACTCTGACACTTATTCTTGCCGGTGGGCAGGGCGAAAGACTCTACCCGCTCACCAGAGACCGCGCCAAACCCGCGGTTCCCTTCGGGGGAATCTACCGGTTTATCGATTTCACCCTCTCAAATTGTCTCAATTCCAATCTCCGACGGATCTATCTCTTAACGCAGTACAAGTCCAGTTCGCTGGATCTGCATCTTCGCCTGGGCTGGTCCATACTCAGCGAAGAACTTGGCGAATTTATCCACACGATCCCTCCACAACAACGCCTGGCGGACCATTGGTACAGAGGAACGGCAGACGCAATATTTCAAAATATCTATACACTTCAGCAGGAACGGCCGGAACGGGTGTTGATCCTCTCGGGCGATCACATCTACAAGATGGATTATTCCCGCCTCCTTCAAGCGCACGTGGATACGGATGCAAGTCTGACGGTAGCCTGTGTGGAAGTCCCAATCGAGCAGGCAAGCCAACTGGGGGTGATGTCCATTGACGCGAACTCCCGCATCATTGGATTCGAAGAAAAACCGGAAGCGCCCCAGCCACTGCCGGACGATCCAACCCGGGCACTGGCCTCGATGGGTGTATACGTATTCAACACGAATGAACTCGTTCGAACTGTGGTGGAAGACGCACGCCGAAATACCGCTCACGACTTTGGGAAAAACATCATCCCGTCTCTGGTGCGCGGCGGCAAGGTATTCGCCTACAATTTCAAACACGGAAACTGCAATCCCCCATCGGTCTACTGGAGAGACATAGGACTGATCGACACCTACTGGTCGGCGAATATGGATCTGGTAGACAACTCGCCTGCATTCGACCTGTTCGATACATCCTGGCCAATCAGAACTTACCAGGAGCCCTATCCTCCCGTGCGTATCGTACAATCTATGGGAGAGGCCGGAGAATCCGACATGGCCAATGTCATCCTTTCGGGTGGATGCAGAATTTCCAATGCAAAACTCGACAAGTGTGTATTTTCTCACGGCGTACAGGTGGAATCGGGGGCTCAACTATCGGAATCGATCCTGATGGAGGGGGTTCGAGTTGGGCAGGGCGCAAAAATACGCAAGGCGATCGTGGACAAGGATGTCATCATTCCACCGAACTGCAAGATCGGTTACGACCCGGAGCATGACAGACAGAGGTTTGCGGTAACTCCCGAAGAAATCGTGATCGTACCGAAGGGCCTTCCGATCGAAGCCTGAATCAGCGTCCCTCCACGCCGACCCATTCATGTTTCATCACGAGGCAGGCAAGCGGCGGCAGGGTGATTTGCAGCGACACAGGTCGACCATGGCAGGGCGTCTCCTGGGTGGCCACCCCACCCCAATTTCCCATATTGCTACCGCCATAGACCTCTGAATCGCTGTTCAGCAATTCTTTGTAAAATCCTGGAACGGGCACACCGATTCTGTATCGTTCCCTTGGGACAGGTGTGAAATTGCAAACAACCACCAGCAAGGACCCATTTTGTGATCCTCTGCGAATAAATGCGATCGTCCCCTGGTCTGCGTCGTGGCAATCGATCCATTCGAATCCTTCACTTTCAGCATCGCTATCATAAAGCGCGGGCTCCGACCGATAAATGAAGTTCAGGTCTCTAACGAATTTCTGCAGCTTTCCGTGATGCCCTTCGCCGGTGAGGTGCCAGTCGAGGCTCTTGCTGCTGTCCCACTCATTCAATTGGCCGAACTCACCGCCCATGAACAACAGCTTTTTGCCCGGGTGACCGTACATATACCCATAAAAGGCACGTAGATTTGCGAATTTTTGCCAACTATCACCCGGCATCTTGTTCAGTAAAGACCGTTTGCCGTGCACCACTTCGTCGTGAGACAATACAAGCACAAAATTCTCGGTAAAGGCATAGACCCGGGTGAATGTCAATTTGTTGTGATCATATTTTCTGTAAATCGGATCCAGACTCATGTAGTCCAACATATCGTTCATCCAACCCATATTCCACTTGAACCCGAAGCCCAGACCGCCAAGGTGTGCCGGCCTCGATACCCCGGGCCACGTTGTGGATTCCTCCGCACACATCAATGCGCCGGGAAATCGTGAGTAAACTACTTTGTTCAATTCTGTGAGAAAAAAAACGGCTTCCAGATTCTCGCGACCACCGTATCTGTTGGGCAGCCACTCTCCTTTTTCTCTCGAGTAATCCAGGTAGAGCATCGACGCAACTGCGTCCACACGCAACCCGTCGACGTGATACTTTTCAAACCAGAACAAGGCATTCGCGGTCAAAAAATTTCGTACCTCGTTCCGGTCGAAATTGAAGATGAGCGTCCCCCAATCGGGATGCCGGCCCTTTCGGGGGTCCGCGTGTTCGAACAATGGGGTTCCATCGAAGCAGCCAAGACCGTGTGCATCATCGGGAAAATGCCCCGGCACCCAATCCAGGATCACACCGATATCGTGTGTATGGCAGGTATCCACGAAATACTGAAAGTCTTCAGGAGATCCATATCTTGACGTGGGTGCATAATACCCTAAAACCTGATATCCCCAGGATTCATCGAGCGGGTGCTCCATTACCGGAAGCAGTTCTACGTGGGTATATCCCATGCGTACCACGTACTCCACCAGGCGATGCGCAATTTGCCGATAGTTGAGCGGATCTCCTGAATCCGGATTTCTTTCCCAGGAGCCCAAATGGACCTCGTAGATGGAAACTGCGGAAGTCGTCGGATCAGAATCCGCTCTGCGCGAAAGCCATGCCGCGTCCGTCCACTCATAGTCCGGCAGATCGTAAACAACGGATGCCGTTCGAGGACGAAATTCCATGCGACTGGCGTAAGGATCTCCCTTCAGGTTCAGGCTGCCGTCAGGCGTCCTGATCTCATACTTGTAAAGCGTTCCGTGGGGCAATTCGGGGAGGAAAAGTTCCCAAACGCCTGACTGAGCTCTATATCTCATGGGTGCGCGACGGCCATCCCAATTGTTGAACTCGCCGACAACACTTACCCTGCTCGCGTTGGGAGCCCAGACGGCAAACAGAACCCCCTGAACGCCCTGGACAGTGGTTGCATGGGCGCCAAGCTTGTCATAGATGTTGTGGTGATTACCTTCAGAGAAAAGATGCAGATCGAAGTCGCTCAGAACGGGCGGAAAGGCGTAGGGATCGTAAATCACACGAATGGATTCTTTCGAGTAAGCAATTTCCAAACGGTAGGTGAACATCACCCTCCGTTCCAGCGCTTTACCCTGAAAAAATCCTGCCGGATGAACCTGGTTTAGAATGTACTTCTCGCCTTCATCATCAATTGCGTGTACAGTTATGGCTCCGGGGAGAAATGCCCGAATTTCGATACGCTTGCCTTCGGGTGTTGGTACGGGATGCATACCCAGAATCCCGAATACCTCGTCGTGATCTCCGGCTACGATCCGGTCTATTTCCAACGCTGTAAGTGTTGATTCCATATGTTCCCTGTTTATATTCAAGGCCAGTTCCTGGCGTCGAAAACATAGCACAGGTCAAATTCACCGTCAACCGGTTTCCTGTTGAGGAGACGAAGAACCTATGAAACCCGTATCGACCCTATCTGTTGCACCCTCGCTTCCAGATGAACTGAAGAGTCTGGAGACTCTGGCCTACAACCTTCGGTGGACCTGGGATCCGGAAACTGTCGAACTGTTCCGCCGAATGGACCGGAACCTGTGGGAGGAAGTCTACCACAACCCCACACGGCTCCTGGGATCGATCGATCAGAATCTGCTCGACGAATTCAGACAGGATCCAGGATTTCTCGCCCACCTCAAACGGTCGGTGGCATCCCTGGATGACTACCTCCAGGAATCCACCTGGTTTAAACGCGCCCATTCGGCAGAAAAAATGCAAATTGCCTATTTCTCCGCCGAATTCGGATTGACCGAATGTCTACCAATCTACTCAGGTGGTTTGGGTGTGTTGTCGGGGGACCACATAAAATCGGCCAGCGATCTTGGCCTCCCGCTGGTGGGAATGGGTCTTCTGTATCAGGAAGGTTACCATCGGCAGTATTTGAACAATGATGGTTGGCAGCAGGAGGAGTATATAGAGAATGACTTCTACACCATGCCCACTCGCCCATTGCTCGACGAAGCGGGCCAGGAGGTCACCATATCCCTTCCCTTCCCGGAAGGTGAAGCGAAGATCCGGATCTGGCACGTTACTGTAGGCAGGGTTACGCTATATTTACTGGACACCAATCTCCAGGAGAACCACCCGGACGCGAGATCCATTACCGGCCAGCTCTACGGTGGTGACCATGAAACCCGGATTCGTCAGGAAATCCTTCTGGGCATCGGCGGCACCCGGGCGCTTCGGGCTCTGGGGATCGTACCTACCGTCTGTCACATGAATGAAGGTCACTCGGCATTTCTGGCGCTCGAGCGAGTTCGTCAGTTAATGGAGGAGGGACTGGCATATGATGCGGCAACAGAAGTCGTGACGGGTGGCAATGTATTTACCACGCACACGCCTGTACCGGCGGGTCACGATGTGTTCTCACCAGATCTGGTTACGAAATATTTCAGGTCCTATGCGGAAGAACTCGGCCTGTCGATGGACACATTTCTCGATCTCGGACGGGTGGTTCCCAGCACAAGAGATGCCGGGTTCAACATGACGGTGCTTGCCATGAAACATGCCTCCATCCGGAACGGAGTCAGCAAACTGCACGGAGAAGTGTCGCGCGGCATGTGGAAAACGCTCTGGCCGGAAATGCCCACGAGTGAAATTCCGATAGGATCCGTCACGAACGGGATTCACGTAGGATCCTGGATTTCACATCACATGCGGGCGCTGCAAGACAATTATCTTGGACAACGCAGACTGGAAGACCCTCACGACCAGACGATCTGGGAGAATGTGGGCGCCATTCCTCCCGAGGAACTTTGGCGCATGCACGAAACCAGGCGCGAACGTCTTGTGGCTTTTTCCAGATCGCGTCTCCGCAGGCAGTTGCAGCGCCGAAGCGCCTCTCCCGTGGAGATCTCCAGAGCGGATGAAGCCCTGGATTCAAAGGCCCTCACCATTGGGCTGGCCAGGCGTTTCGCCAAATACAAGAGAGCCACTCTGCTCCTCCACGACACAGACCGCCTCGCCCGAATCCTCACAAATCCTGACCAACCGGTTCAGCTCATTCTGGCCGGCAAGGCCCACCCTCACGACAATCCAGCAAAGGAGCTGATCCGGGACATCATACACCTCGCCCAGCGAGAGGATCTTAGGAACAGAATCCTGTTTATTGAAGACTATGACATCTGTGTTGCCCGATATCTCGTTCAGGGAGTAGACATCTGGTTGAATACGCCTCTACGCCCGCTGGAGGCCAGTGGAACAAGCGGCATGAAAGCCATGGCCAATGGCGCGCTGAATCTGAGCATTCTGGACGGATGGTGGGCAGAAGCCTACCAGATCGATGTGGGGTGGGCTATAGGCAATGGTGAAGCGTATGAAGATCAGGTCTATCAGGACCAGGTCGAGGCTGACGCATTGTATCAGATACTGGAGAACGACGCGATCCCGCTGTTCTACGACAGGGGGCCAGATGGGCTTCCAAGGGGGTGGATCGCAAGAATGAAATCTGCAATGCGAAGCCTCTGCCCCGTGTTCAATACCAACAGAATGGTTCACGAATATACGGAAAAGACGTATCTGCCGGCCCAGACACGATTCAGTAGCCTGACGGCTGATAACTCGGAATCTGCGAAACAAATTGCGGAGTGGAAAGGCCGGGTGCGGTGGGAATGGGGGCAGGTGGAAATCCAGCATGTCGAGGCAGATTCTGCGCTGGGCCTCAGGGTTGGTGAGACCCTTGAGGTAAGGACACGGATAAAACTCGGCGAGCTGGAAACAGGAGATGTCACCGTCCAGATCTACCATGGAAAGGTCAACACCAATGGGGATATCGTGGACGGAAGCACACTCGAAATGACCGCCATCACACCGGAATCCGAAGGCATCTATACTTACGCTGGAGAAATGCCATGCCCTACCAGCGGAAGGCGAGGCTACACGGTTCGCATATTGCCCCGACATCGCAGCCTCGGAATCTTCCTTGAATCCGGGTTGGTTGAATGGGCGAGTACATAACAGCAGGGAGCGACAGAAACATCGCCCCCCTCTTTCGCGAGACCC